>USBP01000181.1 GCA_900552985.1 uncultured Oscillospiraceae bacterium | reverse complement strand
GGGCAGTTCCGGTGGGGGCTCCGGCGCCGTAACGGTGGAACGGCGCCCCGTGGATCCAGAGGAGATTGCGCCCTTTGAGGGGCGGCAGGCGGAGCCCTATATGCGGATTCTGGCGGGCGGAGCCTATACCTGGGATGTTATGCTCTCCCAGAAGGTGGATGGGGAGGAGACGGAGATGCCCCTGACGCTGACGGCCTCCGGTAAGCGCCTGTGTATCCAGATGACTTATTCTGACCGCATCTCGATGTCTATACTCAGCGATGGAACGGCCACCTATGCAGTTCTGCCAATGCTGAAGGCGTATACAGATCTCCCGGATTCTATGGCCGGGGATTTTAAAAGCCTGAATCTTGATTTTTCTAAATTTGAGTATGTCAGCACTCTGGATGTTACGGAAGACGGGCAGGCGCTTGTTTGCGAACGGTATATGTCGGATACAGATCGGATTTACTTCTACTTTTCTGGTAATACGCTCGTCAAAATGGAACTGCGCGGCCCGGGGGGAACGATGGAGCTCATGGTAAACAGTTTGACAGATCAGGTAGACGCCTCCCTGTTATCTCTGCCGGAAGGCTACAAGAAGCGGAATTTATCCTTTTTGTTCCGATGAAAACAAATGTCAAACTTTAGATGTCAGATTTTAGAGGTGGAAGCCGGGGAGGCGGTTGCCTCCAAATAAAGTGCAGGCCCTGGGGAATGTTTCCTCGGGGCCTGCAGTAATCTGGATTGTAGACTTTAAAATGTGGGAACCGGGAGGCGCATGAACCGCTTCCGGGCGTTAGAACAGAAGCTTTTGCAGCAAATCGTTTTCAGTCGCTTCTCATGAGGCAGCGCCTGCGGGCTTTTTTGCCTGACGTCTGATATCTGGCATCTGAAGTCTGTTAATAGGCCTTGCCCCAGTAGAGCATGTGTTTGGCGGGCTTGCCGCAGCAGATGCAGGTGTCGCTGATCTGCTCCTGTTCAAACGGGATGCAGCGGGAGGTGACGCCCGCCTCATCCTTCAGCTTTTCCTCACAGGCGAGATCCCCGCACCACATGGCTTTGAGGAAGCCGGGCCTGTTTTCCGCCGCATCCTTGAGCTCGTCAAGCGTTTTGACGCTGTAGGTCATCTCCTCGCGGCGGGCAAGCGCCTTTGCATAGAGTCCGGCGCGCACAGCTTCCAGTTGTGCAGCAATAGCCTCCTCGAGGTTGTCGAGAGAAACGAAGGTCTTCTCCCGGTTATCACGCCGCACGAGCACACACTGGTTGTTGGCGATATCCTTCGGGCCGATCTCCAGGCGCAGCGGCACGCCTTTCATCTCATACTCCGCAAATTTCCAGCCTGCGGAGTTGTCGCTGCTGTCTACCTTAACGCGGAAGGCGCTTGAGAGGCGTTTTTGCAGCTCCATTGCCTTGTCGAGCACGCCTTCCTTGTGCATTGCAATGGGCAGGATGATTACTTGCACGGGCGCGACGGCGGGCGGCAGCACAAGGCCGTTATTGTCGCCGTGCGTCATGATAATTGCGCCGATAATGCGGCTGGACATTCCCCATGACGTCTGATGCGGATACTGGAGCGTATTGTCGCGCCCTGTGAACTGGATGCCGAAAGCGCGGGCGAAGCCGTCGCCAAAATAGTGGCTGGTGCCGCTTTGAAGGGCCTTGCCGTCGTGCATAAGCGCCTCAATTGTGTAGGTGGCCTCCGCACCGGCAAACTTCTCCTTATCCGTCTTACGGCCCTTAACGACCGGAATCGCCAGGTCGTGTTCGCAGAAATCGGCGTAGACGTTTAGCATGCGCTCTGTCTCCTCCAGCGCTTCCGCAGCCGTTTCATGCATGGTGTGCCCCTCCTGCCAGAAGAACTCCATCGTGCGCAGGAACGGGCGGGTGGTTTTCTCCCACCGCACGACGGAACACCACTGATTATAAAGCTTGGGCAGATCGCGGTAGGAATGGATCACCTGCGCATAGTGATCGCAGAAGAGAGTCTCGCTCGTTGGGCGAACACAGAGCCTTTCCTGCAGCTGCTCCGCGCCGCCGTGCGTTACCCAGGCGACCTCCGGCGCAAAGCCTTCCACATGATCTTTTTCCTTCTGTAGCAGGCTCTCCGGGATAAAAAGGGGCATCATCACATTTTCATGCCCGAGCGCCTTGAAGCGCCGGTCAAGGTTGTCGCGGATGTTTTCCCACAACGCCGTGCCATAGGGACGCACTACCATGCAGCCGCGCACACAGGAGTAGGAGGCGAGCTCCGCCTTTTTTACCACGTCCGTATACCACTTGGCGAAATCCTCTTCCATAGAGGTGATCTCTTCCACCATTTTTTTCTGCTCTGCCATCTGCCTAAAACCGCCTTTCCGGGGGATTTTACTGGAATTGCTCATAAAAATTATTATAGTAATCCCCGGCAAAATTTTCAAGCTTTTTTCGGAACGGGCGAAGGGCTCACAAGCGCACAATGTGATGCAATGCATAAAAACCCCTGCCATGGCAGCGCGGGAACCCCTTATACCGGGGCGGTTCCAAGCTGCCGTTGTGGCAGGGGCAGTTTATTGAGGGCTGCCGCTTCACGCTTCGGCGCCGGGCCTGTGCAGAGCGGGCTGTTCGTCAAACCAGCTGCGCCAGCTCCATCGCCAGGTTGTAGCCATAGTCATAGTATTCATAGCTATCGTAAATTGGGGGATCAGGAACCATTACAAAAAGAAAAACAGAGAGCACGATGAAAAGAATGGTCAGCACGATACCGGTAATAACGCCAATTAAGGCCCATTTGCCGATTGCGTGCGCACAGAGGGGCTTTTGATCCTTCCAGATGAGGAACAGGATCAGCCCAACCAGGGGGAAGAAAAACGCCAATGCATTAAAACCGGCGCTTGGGCGATCCTCCTGCTGGGGATACGGGTGATAATAGGGCTGCTGACCGGACATGTTGTGAAAGCCCTGCTGATATGGTTGCCCCTGATAAGGCTGGTTGCCTGGCGGCGGTGTAACGGGAGTGCCGCAATTAGAGCAAACAACAGCATTTTCTGCCAGAGCAGAGCCGCAATTTCTGCAATACATTTTGATACACCTCTTTTCTTGATAAAAAACGCAGAGAACAAAGTTTGCTTTTTCGCTATCATACCATAAAAAGAACAAAAATTCAATTTTTTTAAGATGTTTTTTACAGGAAAAGGCCTCCAATTTGGCATATCTGCGCAGAACAGCTTTAGATACCCGTTTTTTATCCTGTGTGTAAACCTGTCCCTTTTGGGAAAAATAGAGTGTAAATTTCCGGGCGAAGCAGACGCCTGGCAAAGGACGGGATTTATTTGAAACGGGACACCATCAGGCGCGCGAGGCCGATAGATCCCCGAAAGCAGCTGGAAAGCGATTTGAAACGGCTGCGCAGAGCCTATACAAAAGCCCTGCGTATGCACGATGATACAGCTGCGGGCGAATGGCTGTGCGATAATTTTTATCTGCTGGAGCGGGAGGGCAGAAGCGTGCTGGCGCAGTGGAAAACGGCTCCTCCCCTCCCGCTTGATACGGATGGGAACGTGCGGGTTTCCACGCTTTGCCTGCGCGCAGTACAGGAAAACGGCATGCTTTCAGCGCAGCAGCTGGTGAAGCTGTTGCGGCCCGAGGGATTGTGCGGCTGTGAAATAGAGCTGCTGCCTGCATTCCTGCGCGGCGCTTTGCTGCATTATGCGCGGGAGGGCTGTGAAAAAACAGGGGAAACCGCTGTACAGCTGCTGCGTACAGCAATTTTAACTCTGCGCACGATACAGGATTGGGATTTTGACGCCCTGTTGGAACAGTTAAGCCCGGTCGAAGCGATTTTAGCAAAGGATCCGTCGGGCGTTTATCCACAAATGGATGAACCCACGCGGTTTTATTACCGCCGTTTGACCGCACAGGCCGCTCGAAGCAGGGGGATTACTGAGCAAGAGGCGGCAGGGGAGGCGCTGCGCCAGGCGGAAAACGAGGAAAAACCAGCCCGGCGCCACGTGGGCGCATGGTTGCCGGCCGGGCCTTCTTATCGCAGGCGCGGGAAAACGGCGCTGTTTATGGAAGCCGTTTTCCCTTTGCTCATAGCGGCCTGTACAGCGGTGCTGGCGAATGCGTGGTATTTACTGCCGCTGCTTTATTTTCCGGTGTGGGAGATCCTCAGGTATCCGATTGAAGCTGCTTTTTTGCGCGGCGTGCCGGCCAGGACGGTGCCGCGGCTGCAATTGGAGGGCGCCATTCCGCAGGAGGGTTCTACCCTGATTGCCGTATCTACCCTGC
>USBP01000180.1 GCA_900552985.1 uncultured Oscillospiraceae bacterium | reverse complement strand
TGGGCGGTGAGGATATGGCGGATTTTGTCCTTGTAGCCGTGGAGCTCAAATTCGTCGTATACGTTCAGGATCGTGCCGCCGGGGTAGCCGAAGACCGTGTCCACCCCCTGCTCCCGCAGGAGCTGAACCAGCGCTTCTGCCTGCTCCTTTTGAATCCGGTAGTGAATCGCAATACGCATCCCCTGCCGCGCAAGCAGCAGGGCGGTTTCCCTGCCGATGCCGCGGGAAGCGCCGGTAATCAGCACAGTTTCAGCCATTTGCAGCCCTCCTAGAGCTCTTTTCAAAATTCCTGCAGCGGCGTAAAACAAGTGCCCGCCGGCTGTGCAATTCCAGCGTAAAGCATGCTGTCATGCTGCCCTGTTTCAAAATAGTGGGTCAACACACATCTTGCAGTAAAGGGCATCTCTAATGTGAAAGCCTGCGCAACCGGCACCCATTTCAGGAGCCCCTCCTCACAGGGCGGCGGCACAAAATCCATCCTCTTCAGCCGCGTAAAAAAGTAATAATTCTGCCGGATCTCCTCGTTTTTTTGACGGAAGGTAATATACCGCAGCTTGGGGGATGTGATGTCCTCCGGCAGAAGGCCGGTTTCCTCCTGCAGCTCACGCAGGATACAAAGATCCGGACGGTTGAGCTCCTCTTTCTCAAAATGACCGCCGATACCACACCAGGAGGGCTCCACAACGCGGGAACCAATTCGGTAAAGCAGCAGCAAGCAATCTTCCTTCTGAATATAAATTGAAGTCATATTTCGAAGCTTCACGGCGGTCTCTCCATTATTGCTCAGTGATAGAGAGCCTGAGCAGTTCCCAGGCTCTATAAAAACAGCGTCCTGTTTTGAAATAAGCTCTTTTTTAAAGATAAAGTCTGCAAAAACAATCCGCCTTGTGCGTGCCCTCTGCTGTGATACCGCATACCCGGCGCGCAAGAAACAGAGCAGGAAAGCCTGTGTGGCTTTTTCGTCAATCAGTGAGCCTTTCCACTGAATATAGAAAAAGGGATTTTAAAAATCCATCTTTATCATATCGTTTTCACTGCTTAAAGTCAAACAGAAAGTTCGGAACGAATTATATAATTTGAAAAACATGTCAAAAAATTTTTTATATGAATTGACCTGATGCGGAATGAAAGCTATAATAGTATAGTTAACAGGTCTTGGGAAAACGAGAGAGATTTTTCAAGAGCTTTATTCAAAGAAAGGGATGGTTTCCGGAATGAAAAAACAGCGCAGCCTCACCACCTACACGCCCAAGGAACGCAATATGTACCTGTTGGGTATGATCGGCCAGAACATGATTTACAACATCATCAACACTGGCCTGGTCTACTATTTCCAAAGCGTAATCTTTATCCCTGCCATGGCGATGAGCGTTATTTTTGCCGTTGCACGTGTCTGGGACGCGATCAATGACCCCATGATGGGCACGATCTGCGATCATACTCACTCAAAATGGGGCAAATGCAAGCCCTATCTGATGTTTGTCCCCGGTATTGTGGGCATTATCACGATTCTGACCTTTGTCAACGGCCGATATACCGCATATGAAGGGAATGTGCCCATGCAGATCCTGATCGTCGCCTGGGCCGGCATCTCCTACATCCTGTACGGCATGTCCTATACGGCGGGCGACATTCCGCTGTGGGGCGTCACTTCCCTGATGACGGATAATGAAAAGGATCGCGCCAACATCCTCTCTCTGGCCCGTATTGCAGCAGGCCTTGGCGGCGCCGTCGTCCTGCTCAGCATCATCCCCGCCTCTCAGGCGATCGGCAATGCGATCACCAAGGCTGTGGGCAACTCTGAGATTGCGATGCAGTATGGCTTCATCATCATGGCCGTTGTGTTGACGGTAATCTCCACCCTCCTGTTCCAGTGCGCGGGCGCTGTGAAGGAGCGCGTTCCCCAGTCGGAGCGTCACTACACGCTGAAGGAAAACTTCCAGGTGATGTGGTGCAACGTACCTTTCCGCAAAATCCTGGTCTCCGCTGTTTTGCGCAGTCCCTTCCAGCTGCTGACCTTGATCGCTATGACGCTGCTCTCCTATTATTATGGCAATGCCGGGCGCGATAATTACATTATCTACATGCTGTTCCTCGGCGCGGCCATTTTTGGCGGTCAGTTCCTATCCATGGCGTTTGCGCCGGCCCTTGCCGCTAAGTTTGAAAAAAAGCGTATTTTCAACTTCTGCAACTTTATCAGCGGCGTGCCCTTCGCTTTGATCTTTGTCGTTTACATGATCGCTCCGCAAAATTTGGATAATTGGGGCTGGCTGTGCGTCCTGTTCGTGCTGTTCGCCCTTGCGGGCGCAGGCACCGGCGTAGTCAACGTGCTGCAGTCCGTCATGATTGCCGACTGTGTGGACTACGAGGAATACCGCACCGGCATCCGGCCGGATGGCGTATTCTTCTCCGGCCAGTCCTTTGCGACGAAACTCGGATCCGGTATTTCCTCCATCCTGCAGGGGGTTGTCTATGCAGCCATCGGGTTCAGCGACGCGCGCGTGGCAGAGGTCAACAACCTGCTGTTAGCGGAGGGTTCTACCCTTTCGTTTAAAGCGGATTTCCCGGAATATGCTGCGGCTATGTTTTTCCTGGTTTCCATCCCGCCAGCGATTGGCTGCCTGCTCTCCATCATCCCCACCTGGAAGTATCCGCTCACCAATAAGGAGCATGCCCGCATCTTGGAATTCCTGCGCGTCCGCCGCACCGTGGCGGAAAAGAAGGGCGTGGACGTTGGCAGCGTGACAGAGGCCGAGGTTATGGAGGCCGCAAAGGCCTCAGGCATCTCTCTGGCTCCCGCCTCAGATAAGGCAAAAAAATAGCGCTGATTCACGATAACCCCATACGCTAACTTTAAAAGCAGCCCGGAACCAGATGCACTGGTTTCCGGGCTGTTTGTTTTATTTGATTCTTGAACCGGCTTCCCAAGCCGGTTCCCGTCTCCGTGTTTTATCAATCCATCCGGCGGCGCTCCCGGACAAGCTTCATGGAGATATCAAACGCCTGCACCGAATGGGTCAGCGCCCCGATGGAGATAATATCCACCCCGGTCTCCGCCACCGTGCGGAGCGTTTCAAGCGTGATCCCCCCTGAAGCCTCGATCTGCGCCCTGCCGTCCGCCATGCGCACAGCCTCGCGCATCTGCTCAAGCGTCATGTTATCGAGCATGATGATCTCCGCGCCTGCCTGCAGGGCCTGCTCCACCTCGTCCAAATTGCGCGTTTCCACCTCTATTTTCACCATATGCCCAAGCTTCCGGCGCAGCTGTGTGATCGCATTGGCAATGCCGCCCGCCGCATCGATATGATTATCCTTGAGCATAGCGCCGTCGGAAAGATTATAGCGGTGGTTTTTACCGCCGCCGCAGACTACGGCATATTTTTGCAGGGAGCGCAGCCCCGGCAACGTTTTGCGGGTATCCGTGATGCTCGCGCGCGTGCCCTCCACCAGCTTGACAGCCTGCGCCGTAGCCGTGGCGATGCCGGACATATGCTGGATCAGATTGAGCGCCGTGCGCTCACCCTTGAGCAGCATGGCGGTTTTGCCGCTGAGCTCTGCGATGATCGCGCCCCTGGCGATTGTATCGCCGTCCGCATAAAAGCACTGCGCATGAAACGTGGGATCCAGCAGCTCAAACACGCGCAGTGCAACCGGCAGGCCGCAGAGCACACCATCCGCCTTCGCAAGGAACCGGGCCTTGCCCGTCTGCTCCGGCGGGATCAAATAATCTGATGAGGTATCGATATAGTTGATATCCTCCAGGATCGCCTTCCGGATCAAATCATCTACATAAAACTGGGGAAGCGTCATCATGGACAAATCATCCTTTCTCTCTCAAATCCATTTAAGGGGGCATCCTCATTTAGCATCAGTGTAAGGGTACACTGATGCTATCTTCCGGCAAAGTTACCGCTCGTCTACCTCCCGCAGGATAATCGCCGCCACAGTGGCAAGGCTCAACGCCTCGCAGTAATCGCGCGTCACGGCGAAATGGCCGCTCTTGAGGCGGCGGCGGATTTCCTCCACGCGGCGCAGCCCTGTATGGACCGCAGCCGGGTTGGGAATGACAAAATAGGCGCGCTGCATGATATCGCGGATCTCCGTGCGCAAGCCGTGCGGAAGAGGCGCGCCTTCAAACTGGGGCGGATTCATTCCGGCCGGGGGCTCCACCTGCGCATAACCCTTCGCCATGCAGCGCAGGATATCCTCCGCCGCGTGGCGGCCAAACACAAGCGCCTCCAGCAGGGAGTTACTGGCCAG
>USBP01000179.1 GCA_900552985.1 uncultured Oscillospiraceae bacterium | reverse complement strand
TGGGGCTTCAACCTTGTTTATTCCGGCAACCATATCGGCCGCGCGGAGGTCGCTCCGCACGGGATGGTACGCGTGCAAAATGGCATCAACCCTTTTGCATTCGAGTGGGTGCTTGAGCCGGGCAAAGCCTTTGACGCACCGGAGGCGGTGCTTACCTTCAGCCATGAGGGCTTAAACGGCATGAGCCGCAACATGCATGCTTTCGTCAAGGAGCATATTGTGCGCGGCGAGTGGAAGCACCGGGAGCGCCCGGTTGTTGTCAACAACTGGGAGGCGACGTATTTCGCCTTTACAGAGAAGCGCATCCTCGCCATCGCGAAGGAGGGCGCGCGGCTCGGTGCAGAGCTGTTTGTGCTCGATGACGGCTGGTTCGGCAAGCGCAACAGCGACCATTGCTCCCTGGGCGACTGGACGGTCAACAAAAAGAAACTGCCCTCCGGTATCGACGGGCTGGCGAAAAAGATCAATGAGATGGGCCTGATGTTCGGCCTCTGGGTAGAACCGGAAATGGTGAACCCGGACAGCAACCTCTACCGCGCGCACCCGGAGTGGGCCATGACTACGGATGACTACACCCCCACCGAGGGCCGCAACCAGCTGGTGCTGGATCTGACGAACCCAGAGGTGCAGCAATACCTGATCGATACGATCACGGATGTCATCAAGCTTGGTAACATTGAATATATCAAATGGGATATGAACCGCCAGTTTTCCGACGTGTTCGGCCGCACGCTCGGCAAAAAGCAGGGCGAGTATTTCCACCGCTATTACCTTGGCCTCTACAATATTTTGCAGGCGCTGACGGATCGTTTCCCGCACGTGCTGTTTGAATCCTGCTCGAGCGGGGGCAACCGCTTTGATCTCGGCATGTTCTGCTACATGCCCCAGTGCTGGACGAGTGATAACACGGATCCGCTCGACCGCATCCGCATCCAGACGGGCACCTCCTATGGCTACCCGCAATCCGTAATGACGATGCACGTCAGCGCTTCGCCAAGCTTTGCCTCGCTGCGCCAATCCTCCATTGAGGAGCGGTTCAATGTGGCAAGCTTTGGGCTCTCGGGCTACGAGCTGGATGTGACGAATTTGTCCGCCTTTGACCGGGTGGCGGTCAAGCAGCAGATTGCGTTTTATAAGGAGCACCGCAGGCTGCTGCAATTCGGTGAATTTTACCGCATCGGCGATATTTTCAGGGAAAATGCCTGTGCATGGCAGGTTGTTTCGCCTGACAGGTCGGAATCCATGCTCGGCTGCTTTATAAACCGGCTCACGCCCAACAGCGGTCCGGACCGGCTCGCCTTTGTAGGGCTTGACCCGGAGAAAACCTATCATTTGACTGCACGGCAGCAGCTTTTAAACCTGCGCGTCTTTGGCGAAATCATCAATACGCCGTTGCCAAAGAAGTTTGACATGGAGGATGGTAAGGTTTATAATTTCCTCGCCGACCACATCCGCCTGCATTCCGAGCAGGAGGAATACACGCTGCCTGGCGCAGCGCTGCTTTACGCAGGCCTTGTGCCGTGCCAGATGTTCGTTCTGAGCGGATATAATGGAAAAACACGTGTGCTGACGGATACGGACTCCCGCGTTTATTATCTGCATGAAACGGCGCGAGACGAAGAGATGATCGGCGGTGCGGAGGAACCAACGTCGATCGTTCTGCACAAGGCTTCAGTCATCACACAGAGAGAAGAAAAGAATGTTTGAAAGGAATGGATCAGATGATGAGAACCACCCTGCCCCTGAACTTTGGCTGGCACTATACGCCATCCTTCGACCCGGCCATGGTCACGCCGGATTTTGACGCAAGCTCGTTTGCGGTTGTGGATATCCCCCACACCTGCAAGGAGGTGCCGTTCAATTATTTTAACGAGGAGTCGTATCAATTCATCAGCGGCTACCGCAAGGAGTTTGCTCTGCCGCGGGAGATGAAACGAAAGGGTAACCGGTTCCTGCTGCATTTTGAGGGTGTGGCCAACTTGGCGAAGGTGTATCTCAACGGCGTACTCCTTGGCGAGCACAAGGGCGGCTACACGGCGTTCACATTTGATGTAACCGACACCATCAAAACACGCGGCAACGTGCTCGCAGTGGAGGTGGATTCCACCGAGCGGCCGGAGATTCCGCCGTTTGGCCGTGTGGTCGATTACCTCTGCTATGGCGGTATCTACCGTGAGGTGTGGTTGGAGTGCGTCAACGAGGTGTATATTGAGGATACCTTTATCCGCACCAAAGACCTGCTGCTCGGCAAAAAGAAGCTGTTGGATATCGACGTGACGTTTTCCGAGCATACGCAGGGCGATCTGAAGCTGGAGCTCTATGACGGTGAAAAGCTGCTCGCCTCTCAGGCGTGCCCGTTTGAGGCGAAGGTGCTCAATCTCAAATGGCGCGTCTCCGGCGTAACGCTCTGGTCCACCGAGCAGCCGAAGCTCTACACCCTGAAGGTGATCTATAACGGCGGCGCGGATGAAAAATCCTACCGCTTTGGCTTCCGCGAATGCGAATTCCGCAAGGATGGATTTTATCTCAATGGGCGCAAGCTTAAAATCCGCGGCTTGAACCGCCACCAGAGCTACCCCTACGTGGGCTACGCTATGCCTGCCTCCGCGCAGAAGGCGGATGCAGACCTGCTCAAGTTTGAGCTCGGTTGCAACCTGGTGCGTACCTCGCACTACCCGGATTCCATCCACTTCCTTGACCGCTGCGATGAAATCGGCCTGCTCGTTTTCACCGAGATGCCCAGCTGGCAGTTCACCGGCGAGGGGGAGTGGCGTGAAAACTGCCTGAAAAATGTGGCGGATATGGTCAAGCGCGACCGCAACCACCCCTGCGTCATCCTCTGGGGCGTGCGCGTCAACGAGGGGCCGGATTGCGACGAGCTGTATGAAAAGACCAACGCCATCGCGCATTCCCTGGATGACACACGCCAGACGGGCGGCGTGCGCAACTTCCCGCAGAGCCATCTGCTGGAGGATGTTTATACTTACAATGATTTCATTCATTCCGGCGGCAAAATCGTGCTGAACCTGCCCCTGATCGTGGCCGGGCCGAACGCGCCCTATCTTGTCACAGAGCATAATGGGCATATGTACCCCACCAAGAGCTTTGACCGGGAGGAAATCCGTGTGGAGCATGCGCTGCGCCATGCTCGGGTGTTGAACCAGGCCTATGGCAGCAGCCGCACCAGCGGTGCAATTGGCTGGTGCATGGCGGATTATAATACGCACAAGGATTTTGGCAGCGGCGACCGCATCTGCTACCATGGCGTGACGGATATGTTCCGCATCCCGAAGCTTGCCGCCGCGCTGTATGCCTCTCAGCAGGATGAAACGCCGGTGATGGAGATTTCCTCTTCCATGGATATCGGCGAGCATCCGGGCAGCCAGCTTGGCCAGATCTATGCTTTCACAAATTGCGATTACATCAAGGTTTATAAAAACGGCGTGTATATGAGCACTGCCTACCCAAATAAAAAAATGTTCCCGCACCTGCCGCATCCGCCGATCTTTACCGATGATTTCATCGGCGATGCGCTCACGGAGGTGGAGCACCTCAACGATACGGCGGCGAAGTTCCTGAAGCCCGCCCTGGTGGCAGGCTCCAAATATGCCTTCGCCATGCCGAAGAAATATTTCCTCATGGCAGGCCTCGGCATTGTAACGAGCGGCATGAAGATCGGCGATATGGTCTCGCTGGTGGAAAAATACATCGGCGGCTGGGGCGATGAGCAGGTTTCCTACCGCTTTGAGGGCTTTAAAAATGGCGAGCTTGTCAAAACCGTCGTCAAAACGGCTGTGACGGAGACGCACCTGAATGTCCGCGTCGATCAGCCGGAGCTTGTGGAGGCGGATACCTACGATGTGACCCGCGTCGCCCTGACTGCGGTGGATCAAAACGACAACCATCTCCCCTTTGCGAGCAACGCTGTAACCGTTTCGGTGGACGGCCCTGTGGAGGTAATCGGGCCGAAGACCTTTGCGCTCATCGGCGGCGGCCGCGCCTTCTGGCTTCGTACAAAGGGCGAGAGTGGAGAGGCGACTGTGACAATCAATGTGGAGAATATGGGAACCTATACCTGTAAGGTCAACGTGACCAAGCAGGCGTAACCGCACAATCCAATAGAGCGTAACCTGGCGCCCGCAGCCTCACAAAAAGGCTGCGGGCGTTTTGCTGTTGCCTTTAGGCTTAAGAACCCCCCTGGTTCTAGCAGGGGTAAATAAAAAAGCCTTGGCAAATAAAACCTCCGTGCTACAATCGAGATGGTTTGACAACCGCATCACGA
>USBP01000178.1 GCA_900552985.1 uncultured Oscillospiraceae bacterium | reverse complement strand
AGCATCCGCTTCTGGCGGGCGCTTTTCGAGAGCAGAGGCAGACAAAATAGCGGCCACAGGCGGAGCATTATTTTTTCAACAAAATTGGGTGAATTGTTGTTCAATAAATTGTTGACAGGCCATAAGCCAGGTGATAAGATAAAATTGTCTTTCGAGACAAATTATATGGAGCCGTTTTTCCAATATCTGTGTGCCTTGTGTGAAAAATACGAGCGGCGCCGCAGCTGCGGAGGGTGATGACCGTGCTATGGCGCATGCCGGTAAAAGGGCGTTGCGAACCCTGCTTTCATAAGCGGCTCCGAGAGAAGAAAAAGGTGATGGAAATGAGCAAAACCAAACGGTACCTCAGCATACTGCTTAGCCTTGTGCTGCTGTGTACCACTGTTATTCCCATGTCCGTCTTTGCAGCGGATGAGGGCGCTTACCCGTTGGAAATTTATGAAAACGGGGTTTTAGTTTCCGAGAATGGAGAGAATCCGCTGCACATTCAGGAAACGGAGCAGAAGCAGCTGACTGTAAAATATGAAGGCAGCGACACCATTCCGGAGGGTAAAAAGGTTGTTTGGAGTTCCCCAACGCCATATCTGGTCTATGTAGATGAGAATGGCGTCATTACGGGGCGCGACAGCTCCAAGGGCGCGATCCTGCGCGTTTGGGTGGATACCAACATCGCCTCCCTGTGGCTCATCGGCCCCAGCCTGGCTGAGACAATCTACGGCTGGTTTGATGAGAATGAGATCGACAGCATGGACACTGAGGGGATCGTTGATATTCTCGAGGTGGGCCTTGAGCCGATTTTGGGCGAGGATATGACCGCAAGCCTGGTCAACTCTTTGCGGAATACGCTGAATAGCATCAATGTGGAGATCCGCGCCGCCCTTGTGGACGAAGCGACGGGGGAGGAGATTGCTTATAACTCCACGCATGTTGTCTGTGATAAAAGTGATAAGATGACTGCCGAGTTCATCCCGAACGGCACCTATATCACCAATCACGATGCTGTTCCCGCGCAGGTTGAAGTGGGTTACGAGATGGATATGGAAGGCATCACCACACCGCTTCGCCTGAAAATGGACGTCAACTGGAAGGTGACGGAAAAGGTTCTGGGCCTGGATGTCTCGACGAGTAAGGCTACGATTGATGAAAGTGGCCATATCGTCTTCAATCAGCCCGGCACAGTGAAGATCACCGCCACACCGGATACGGAGGGCCTTTACAATAAGCTGACAGATCTGATTAATACAGCGGGCAGCCTTGCGGATGCAGCTGATTTGATCGGCAGTGTGCTGAAGGATGTCTTCGGTATGACGGTCGCCCCTGGTGTGATCGATGTGCTGGTAAGCACAATCAAGGGGATTGTTGAGGCCAGCGGTACAGATGAGGCAGAGGCGCTTAAGCAGATCATTTCCACTGTCAGCGACTGGATTCTTGGCGTTACCATCAACGATTCCGTCACTGTGCAGATAGTAGAGCAGCTCGATGTAACAAGCTTTACCATCTGGGGCGATCTCAAGAATATGTCCGCCTTTGGCGGCAACCGCCTGGTGAGCATCACGGATATTCAGCCCGAAGGCGCCGTTGTGAAGCCGGAGGATGTGATCTGGGCTTCCAGCAATGAAGAAATCGCCATAGCGGACAATACCGGTAAGGTCACCGCACGTGATGGTGGCCATTGGGGCAATTCCTTTACCATTTCAGCCACGGTTGACGGCGTGACTGCCTCGATCGATGGCAACATTCTGGGCGGCAACACGCAATGGCCGACTGATTTGAAGGTAAGCGGCCCGACAAACCTGAATGTTGGCGATACCGGCACTTATGACTTCACGATTTACCCCTCTGTGCTGTATGATGACGGCATTGCTTGGGATATGAACAACATTGAGGTCGGCCTGATGATCGATGGCGAGATTCGCTATGCGGATAACATCACTGACGGCGTGCTGTATGTAGAGAAGGGCTCTGAGGTGGATGCCGGTAAATCCCCCTCCGGCCAGTTTACTGTTACAGCGGTTGGCGGCGGCGAGACCACGCTCTATGTGCGTGCGCACTCTGACAGCCAGCGCCTTGGTACGGGTGTTTCTGAGTCAAGGATCGTAAAAGAGATCAAGGTGAGCGTTTACCAGCCTGTCACCGGCATCTCGATTGCCGAGGGCGAAGCTGTGACGGTGGAGGCCGCTGTAACGGCCGGATTTGCCAACGCATCCACGCAGCTGACGGCTGTTGTTGCGCCGGAGAACGCTACCAATAAAGCGGTCACCTGGAGCAGCAGCAATGCACTTGTGCGTGTGGATGAAAACGGCAAGGTTTCCTATACAGGCCTGCTTTGGAGCCCGGTCACCGCGACGATTACCGCAACCTCTGTCGATCAGCCTGCGCTGACGGCCAGCTGCACGGTCACCTTCCAGAAGGCGGCTGTGCATGTCACAGGCGTCACGCTGGATCAGGCAGAGCTTGCGCTCTATGAGGGCGGCTCCGGCAAGCTGACGGCCAATGTAGCTCCATCGAATGCGGATGACGCTTCCGTCACCTGGGCTTCCAGCGATCCCGCTGTGGCTGCGGTGGATGCGAACGGCACGGTAACTGCGGTTGGCGTGGGCGACGCTACCATCACTGTAACAACGGTGGACGGCAGCTTCACCGCCTCCTGCACGGTCAAGGTGCGCGCGGATAAGACGAAGCTCAACGCGCTGATTGAGAAGACGGCATCGTTTGAGCAGCTTGAAGCGGAGCGGAATGCGGCTATTGCGGTCTCTGAGGATGAGTACGCTACGCAGGCCGAAGTTAACGCTGCTTATGACGCGTTGCACGCAGCTTATGTGGCGATCACCGGTGTTGTTGAGGTGGAAAGCGTTTACATCACCGGCGGCGACGAGCGTGTGGATGACATGATCTATCACAAGACCCCGTGGTATCAGACCTATAAGAGCCAGAAGGCCTACCTGAATATTGAGGTCAACGACGGTGCGGATATCGCGAGCGTCGTCTGGGAGTATGCCAACTGGTCCATTGACGAGCCCGAGGCCAACATCACGCCGCTGGATACCGACGGCGACGGCATCATGGATTCCGCTGTGATCTCTCCCAACGGCAAGGGCATCGGAGCCCGCTCCTGCTGGGTCAAGGTCATTGTGACGGATGAGGCCGGCAACACGGCTGAGGATGTCGTTAAGGTTCGTTTTTACAATTGGGATTGGCAGAAATAACCACCTGCTGATGGGTTCCCATCACAACAGGCACACGAATGGGCCCCCTGCGGTTGCTGAGCCGCAGGGGGCTTTTGCTCTGCCGCAGGGAAGGGCTATGGGCTTAGCAGATGCGTCAGCAAAATTTTAGCGCCCATAAAGATGAGAATCACTCCTCCGGCAATTTCGGCCTTGCCGCGGTATGCCGCGCCAAACCGGCGCCCGATATACACGCCGGGCAGGCACAGTAAAAGGGTGATGAACCCAATCATCCCTGCATCCGCCAGCAGAAGCGTGATATGTTCCACGCCGGCGCAGGAGAAGGAAACGCCCACCGCGAGCGCATCCAGACTGGTTGCAATGGCGAGCAGAAGCAAGGTGCGCGCTGGGGCCTCTCCCGCGATGACACCCTGTGGGCCGTGAGCCGGGGTGGAGGAGAGAGGCTCGTGTTATAATAACACAAAAGTCGCTTAAAGCCGCATAAACACTGGGGTTTTCACTGTTTTTTGTCCAAAAATTTTTCGTGAAAATCGGCTATTTTCGACTTAAAATGCGAAGGGAGGGCCGTTTTCCACTGCTCTGGGCAGCTAAAACTAAATATTCAAACTGTCACAAAGCCAGATGAGTTTTATATCTCGTCTGGCTTTCTTTTTACCCAAAAATAAAACCAACTACGGAGGTAAAGTTAATGAGAGAAGGTGTGCTTGTTTATGATCACGAGAGTGGTCGAATGGACATCCGATTTGATTTGCTGGATTACTACGGTGGATTGCACTGTGGTGAACCACTTGAGGTCAAGATCGGCGATGAGTGGGTGCCTACCACAATTGAGCTTGGAGACTTCTGGTATCTCAAAGGAGTATACATAGCCCAGCTGAACGGCTTACACGTAAGAATTAAAGATTGAGGGTATTCCCTCAGCTACAAACTGAAGAAAGGAGTTGTCCCTTATGAAATGCTTGATGAAGTATCAATGGGTAAAGTTGCCTCGCAACCACCTGTTTCATACCCAAATAGGTGTAGGAAACCGGCTCGATGGCGGGCGGCGGCGTGTCAAGAAATATCTATGGAGTTTTTTTAAGAACCGCCCCGGCGGGGCAGATC
>USBP01000177.1 GCA_900552985.1 uncultured Oscillospiraceae bacterium | reverse complement strand
GTGCGACCGCAGCCGCGGGCTTGCTGGTGACGTCGCCGATAATTGCGACGACCTTGTCCCGGTCAACGAGCTTGCGGTAGGCGTTGGTCGCCTCCGTCGCATCGCCCTTCTCATCCTCGTAGACATATTTGATCTGCTTGCCGAGCACGCCGCCCGCAGCGTTGATCTCGTCAAACGCCATCTGCACGCCGTTGTTGGTTACAATCCCGTCAACATCAACACTGCCCGTCAACGGTGCAAGGCCGCCGATGACGATCTCGTCGCCCATGCTGCCCTCGCCGCCGCTCTGGCAGCCCGCCAAGGGAAGCGCGGCCAAAACACAGACCATCAGTGCCGCTAACAAACGCTTCTTCATTTCTGGTTCCTCCCTGTGTCATTCTCTATCCGGCTCAAAAACGGTGAAAACAAAAAAAGCAGTATGACCCCCGTCACACGCTCCCCTGCCAAGCACCGTGTCCGCGCTGAATAGTTATCGTAATTATACTATACCGCTTTAAAGTTTGCAACAAAGGAAGTTCAAAAATTCATATCCTCTGCGCAATATTTCTGTTTTTCCCTTGTTTTGCCGCGAAACCGGGGGGCTTCTTTGTGAATATTGCAGAAAAAGCCGCGCGGATGCATCCCCTGAGCCGACCAGATGCATCCGCACAGCTGTTGCCCTTGCAGAAAATAACCTGCATCATCCTGCCCGGCCCATGGCCGCCAGCGGGTCCGTGACCGTGCCGTTGACGCGCACCTCAAAATGAAGATGCGGCTCCTCCGCAGATTCCACCGGAATCTCTCCAACCTTACCAATGACATCTCCCATTTTGACACTGTCGCCCTTTTTGACCGCCGGCTCCTTCTCGAGCCCGCAGTAGGAGGCCTTCATGCCGCTGCCGTGGTCAATGGTGACAATCCAGCCCCACATGCTGTCGTTCTCAACAGAGAGAACGCTTCCAGCGCTGATCGCTTTGACCTCCTCGCCCTTCTTCGCGGCGAAATCAATCCCGTTATGCACGCGCCAGTCGCCCATGGTTTTGGATTCCACCATTTCACCGTTGCTGAAATCCTTGTTAATCTCTGTGCCGAGCGGCAGCATATAATACGCCTGTTTTGCATCCTGTTCGGTAGTCTGCTCCGCCTTTTGCGTGCTCTCCCGCTCATCCGCCACGCCGGTCGCAGGCACATTAACAGGTGATTCCTGCGTTTGGGCGGGCGGCTGCGTCGTGCGCGCCTGAATCTGTGTATCCGCCGCGCCGCCGCCATCCTGTGTAACCGGTGCGCGGCTTTGCAGCGCGCCCCACACGCCCAGGCCCACAGCAAGCAGGCAGCAGCCCATAGCGATATAGAAGCCCTTGCCGCCGATCCGGTTTTTTCGCTTGGTGTATTTATAATCGTTCTTAATCATCATCGCACCTCCGCCTTTATTCTGGCCGCGCAGCGTTGGGTTTATACAGGCGCTTTCCCTTGTGAAGAGGGGAAAAATATGTTATATTGAATAAAATAAATACTCCATTTTTCAGGGAGGGCTCTATCATGCTTACAGATATTGAAATTGCACAAAGTGCGAAGCTGCTGCCGGTTGCACAGCTGGCGGAGCGGCTGGGGATCAGGAAGGAGGAGCTGGAGCCCTATGGCCGCTATAAGGCAAAGCTCTCGCCTGCGCTGATGAAGCGCCTAGCTGATCGGGAGGATGGCAAGCTGATCCTTGTCACCGCCATTAACCCTACGCCTGCGGGCGAGGGAAAAACCACAACGACGGTCGGCCTGGGCGAGGCGATGGCAAAGCTGCAAAAAAACGCAGTGCTTGCCCTGCGGGAGCCGTCGCTGGGCCCGGTATTCGGCATCAAGGGCGGCGCAGCGGGAGGCGGCTATGCACAGGCTGTGCCGATGGAGGATATCAACCTGCACTTTACCGGCGACATGCACGCCATTACTGCGGCCAACAATCTGCTGTGCGCATGCATTGATAACCACCTCCAGCAGGGCAACGCCCTGGGTATCGACCCGCGCAGGATCGTCTTCAAGCGCTGTATGGATATGAACGACCGGGCGCTGCGCAACTGCATCGTAGGGCTGGGCGGGAAGGTAAACGGCGTCCCGCGGGAGGATCACTTCCAAATCACGGTGGCGAGCGAGGTCATGGCGATTCTTTGCCTGGCGGAGAATCTGGCAGATCTCAAAAAGCGCCTGGGCCGCATTCTGGTTGCATATAAATATGATAACGCTCCCGTTTATGCGGAGGATCTGGGCGTAACGGGCGCCATGGCCGCCCTGCTCAAGGATGCGATCAAACCGAACCTTGTGCAGACGCTGGAAAACACGCCTGTGCTGATGCATGGCGGGCCGTTTGCCAATATCGCTCATGGCTGCAATTCTGTTGCCGCAACACGCCTTGCGCTCAAGCTTGGAGATTATTGTATCACTGAGGCCGGCTTCGGATCTGACCTCGGGGCGGAGAAATTTTTTGATATCAAATGCCGCTGTGCGGGCCTGAGGCCGAACGCGGTGGTTGTGGTCGCCACGCTGCGCGCGCTCAAATATAACGGCGGCGTTCCCAAGGAAGAGACGGCGGCGGAGAATCTGGATGCGCTGCGCAAGGGGTTGCCCAATCTCGGCGCCCATGTGGAGAATATGCGTAAATTCGGCATCCCCGTCGTGGTCGCAATCAACCGTTTCCACACTGACACACCTGCGGAAATCGCACTGCTTTCAGACTATTGTGCCTCGCTTGGGGTAGAATATGCGCTCAGCGAAGTATTCGCCAAGGGCGGCGAGGGCGGCATCGCGCTCGCACAAAAGGTGCTGGAGGCCTGTGAACAGCCCTCTGCCTTCCATTGCCTGTATGATAGCGAACGCCCGGTGCGCGAAAAAATCGAAACCATCGCGCGGGAAATTTACGGAGCAGATGGCGCGGTTTTCACCGCGCAGGCGGAAAAACAGCTGCGGGAGATTGAAGCGCTCGGGCAGGCAGAGCTGCCCGTCTGCATAGCAAAAACGCAGTATTCCCTCTCCGATAATCCGGCGCTGCTGGGCCGGCCAACCGGCTTCACCATCACGGTGCGGAGCCTTTCGCTCTCCGCCGGGGCCGGCTTCATCGTCGCGCTGACGGGCGATATCATGACCATGCCCGGCCTGCCGAAAAAACCGGCGGCCAATCAAATCGATGTGGATGCCGAGGGGAATATCACCGGCCTGTTTTAAGCGCCTCTGATGTGGGCGCCTTTGCGCGTGAGAATTTCGTGCCCGGCATACGAAAGCATTTCTGCTGCGCGTGCAAATGCGTCATTTGGTACAAAAAGTTGTAAAGCTCTACAATGAGGCGGCGTTTTTCTCCGCCTCATTATCTGTCGAAAAAGGGTTTCAGGTGTGCGATAGGGCGTTTGCCGGCCCCGTAGCCTGAGCGGGGAAATAAATCATTTTCATTTGTGGTGCAGCCAATAGATTCCTATTTGATGTTTGAATGAGTGCCTGGCTTCGCTGTACGCGACCTCGTACTCTTGCCGGCTGACAAGAGTACGAGGCAAGGGAAACAGCCAAGGGGTTCCACCCCTTGACCCCGCGCACGGCCAGCAGAGGCACTGTTATGTTTTGGAGCCTCTTTGATGTATTCGGCAAGCCACCCAAAAAACTCGCCCACTTACGTGGCCTCAAACATTTTGGGCGTTTGCTTGCCCGCAAAGCGGGCAAGTCCCCTCACGTGCACGCAGGTAGTGAGATGAGCCTGCCGCCGTTGTCCTGCTGAAAGGTTTCTGCCTCCGCGATCGACTGAAGGCCCCTATGGGTGGTTGGGGCAAGACCCGACCCTACGAAGCTGTCTCTCGCCAGTCGAGCGAGAGGATACCGCCAGCGCAAGCTCACCCAAACTCTGCATGTGATTCTTTCTATGCTCATCAATGATAATTTTTACCAAGATCTGCCTCCTTTCGTCTTGACGCTCTGCGGGTAACATGTTACAATTTTTAGGGAATTTTTGTGAGCCTCCGTTTGCACGGTGCACAAAACCGCCGGGCGGTTACATATTTTTACGATCGTTTTGAGAGAGGATTCGCCATATGGAAAACCAGCAAAAATACGATGCCCTTCGCCGGCAGTACCCGGTGTTTTATTACCATGGATTTTCCGTTTCCCGCGAGGGGGCTGGGCTCCGGGTGCAGTACGATTTTGAAATAGAAAACCTATGCGCTTTCCATCCCACCCTGTGGATGGATGTTTCCCATCTGGCGCTTCAAAACCCCTGGGATTCGCAGGCCGCGCGCCGCATCCTCTTCAGCCTCGGTATGGTCGAGCTAATCAGCTATTGGAAGACCGAC
>USBP01000176.1 GCA_900552985.1 uncultured Oscillospiraceae bacterium | reverse complement strand
AGTGTCAGCAGAAGCTGCTGCGGCAGGCTTTCGCGAAAATCGTCCGACTGGATGCCGTAAAAAAGATCATCATATTTGCTGTAACGGCCCAGCAGCGCCGATAGGGCGCAGACCGCAGCAGAGAGTAAGGCGAGAAGCCGGATCTGCCTCTCGCTGTGAAAACCATATCTGTGATATAAAAAGAAAATCCCAATCAAAAGGAACAGGCAGGCGCTGCCCATCACGCTGAGCTCCAGATAGAGCGCCGCCGCCATGGCGGACAGGCATGCGGCCAGAAACAGCAGGGCTTTCCGCCCGGCGGGCGGCAGAGAAACAGTGGGCTTGGAGGGCGTTTGTTTTGTCATATCCGATTAATCCTTTTTTTGTTTTTCCTGCAAATGCAGGTAGAGCTCAAACATCTGGCGGTGCTTTGTGCGGATGGAATCCAAAATCAGCCCGCAGCTGAAGGAGAGCAGCGCGCACACGGCGCTAAAGCAGGATACAATCAACGTGGGAAAGCGCGGCACGAGCCCGGTGCGGAAATACTCCACCAGCACAGGGATGAAAAGGATCGCGGCAAAAACGGCCATCAGCAGTGCGAACAGGCCGAAAAACTGAAGCGGCTTGTATTCCCGAAAGAGGCGGAAAATTGTTTTCAGCACCTTGAAGCCGTCTGAAAACGTGTTGAGCTTGGAAACGCTCCCCTCCATGCGGTCACGGTAGCCAATCGGCACCTCGCGAATGGCCAGGTTTTTATCCAGCGCATGAATGGTCATTTCCGTTTCAATTTCAAAGCCGGTGGAGAGCACGGGAAAGCTTTTGACAAACCGGCGGCTGAAGGCCCGGCACCCGGTCATGATATCTTTAACGTCGCTGTGAAAGATAAAATTGATCAGGCCGCGCACCATCTTATTCCCAAGGTTATGGAACGGACGCTTGTTTTCTGTAAAATAGGTGCTGGAGAGCCGGTCGCCGATGGCCATTTCCGCTTTTCCCTCCAGCACAAGCTGCGCCACGCGGACGGCATCCTCCGCCGGGTAGGTGTCGTCCCCATCCACCATAATATAGCAATCGGCCTCAATATCGCGGAACATGCTGCGCACAACATTTCCCTTGCCCTGCTGGTATTCCGGGATGACAATGGCGCCGTGCTCCGCTGCAATCCGCGCCGTTTGGTCCGTAGAGTTATTGTCGTAAACATAAATTTCCGCCTGCGGCAGGTGCTGATGAAAATCCTCAATGACGTTGGCGATGGTCATTTCTTCGTTGTAGCAGGGAACCAGTACGGCGATTTTTTTCATTATCCCCATTCCTTCCGATCAGGATACCCGCCCAAGCGCTTTTTCCGGCTGACAGAATGGGCGGAATGCCGTTTTTTCTGTGCTTGAAAATCATTGACACAAGTGTGTTCAGTATAACATGTCCCTGCGGAAAGGTCAAACCTTCCAGTGGGCACCTGCAAAAACAGGTCCGGTGATTGACGAATAAAAAGCAATTTGATAAAATGCATTTATCAAGAGATTAAAAGATTTCCCCATTATGGTGCGGCGGCAATGCCGGATGCGGCGCGCTGGATCAGACAGGGGAGAGCGGTGCACGAAAAGGAGGAGCCTTATGCTGGAAGCATTTTTGACCGTAAAAACAGTTCTTACACGTATCCTTGCAATTTTTACGATGGTGCTGACGGTGTTGACCGGCGCTGCGGACGCGCTGGCACAGGGGGAGGTGTATCCGTACCTGTCTAAGGAGAATGTGGTCGGGCTCCCTGCCCTGGCACGCTCTCAGGATGTGACGACGGATGGCGAGAGCTTCTTTTTCAGCGGGAAATCAAGCCTGGTTCGGGTCTCCCTAGATAACGAGACGGTGCTTGCCCGCAATCTCGATGCAATCCCTCAGGAGTTGGAAGAGCAGTTTGGCAGCGCGCATATCGGCGGTATCAGCTATTACGATGGGAAGCTCTATGCCGCCGTGGAGGATAGCAAGGTGTGGGCGCATCCGCTGGTGGTGCTGTATGATGCCGAAACGCTGCGGTATACGGGCGTTTACGCAGAGCTTGGCAGCGGCAGGCTGACGCGCGGCGTGCCATGGGTGGCGTGCGATGCGCAGGCAGGCTGCTTTTATGCAGCGCAGAGCAAAAGCGCTCCTTCGCTGCTGTGCTATGATCTCGAAACCTTTGGATATCTGGGTGCGATCCCATTGAGCGAGCCTGTGCCGGAGATTCAGGGCGCCGAGGTATACCAGGGCAAGCTCTATGCCGCGACCAATGACCGGACGCGCGCCGTCTATGAAATTGACCTTGCAACCGGAGCGGTGCGCAAATATTTTGACAGGATCCTGTTATACAGCTCTCTCATCGCCAATTTTGGCGGAGAAGGGGAGGGAATCACCGTGCTGCCGATGGAGGACGGCTCCCTGTTCCATACATTGGAGGTTGGCATGCTGTTTTTGAATTCCACCTTCCGCCATTATGCGCCGGCCGGGCAAGGCGGTTGACAGGGGGAAGATCGCCTCCCATATGCCGGTTTTATTCTATAGCGGGCGATTTACAGATCTCTTACAGAAAACAAAAAGGATTCTTACAATTATTTTGTGTATTTAAAAATTCCATCCATTTCTGAATCCGTGTACGTATTGAAGGGGGCGCCGCACAATTTGCGGCGCCCCCTTCAAACGCGGTATTTGCCCTTTTTATGTTCTGATTGTATTAACCGCTACTCTTGGATGCAGCACTCATTGCGCACCTTGTATTTTGGCAATTCGGCCATTCTCCATTTGAATCGTACAATCGCATTCCTCACGAATGATAGAAAGATCATGAGAGACCAAAATGACCGCCGCACCGTCCTCCTTCGCTTTCCTCAGCAGCTTTTTGACCCGCTTTACGCTCTCCTCATCCAGTGCGTTAAACGGCTCGTCTAGAAGAAGCACCTTCGGCTTTTCCATAATCGCCTGAGCGATACCCAGCTTTTGCAGCATCCCCAGCGAATATTTTTTCACTTTTATATCCTTCGAATCCAATAAGCCTACGGCGTCCAAGGCCTCCAAAATCTCCGATTTGCCGATCTTTTTACGAATACCAGCCAGATAGTTTAAATTTTCAAACGCTGTTTCGTGGAATAAAAAGCCCGGGTTTTCTATAATCACCCCAAACGTCGTACCTTCCTCGCAGACCACCTCACCGGTTGTCGGCTGGATCAACCCGCACAGCAATCGCAGGAGCATGGTCTTTCCGCAACCGTTTACGCCATAAATGCCATAGATTTTGCCGCCATCGATGCGCAAATGAATCTCCTGCAGAACGGTTTTTTTCTTAATTATTTTGGAAGCATTCCGCACTTCAATCATCCCTGTTCCCCCTATTCTTTTACTTTTGTGGACAAGAAATCCACTCTCTGAAGCAGGCCAAACACGAAACCTATCAAAACAACTGATAAAGCCCCCGATATTGTACAAAGAACAATATGCTTCTCCCACATTTGAAACGGATATTTGAGGCCGCTGCATACAACGCGTGACGCCGCCAGGCATACGGCGCTAATGAGGAAGACACTCGAATCATTCTGTAAAAGTAGATAAAGTACGGAAGCGGCCACTACGCAAAGCAGCACCGTTCCCCAGAAGGTGAAAAAGGTTGCCCAATAATAATGGGCAGGGAAGCGTATGCCGGCGGCCCGCTGCACCAGAAAGCCCTCGCCTACCGTCAAAAGCGCCGTTAAAAGCGCAAAGCAAAAAATAGACGCGCATTTGCCGGCTGCATATTTTTTACGGGAATACCGCGTTAAACAGAACAGCCCGAACTTTCTGCTGTCCTCCCGGAAGGAATTAATCACTGCGAACAGGCAGAGAAACAGCGTGGATAGAAACATGGCCGTATCCAATAGACCGAATTGATACGAAAAATACCGTTCAAAGATAAAATCCAGATGCGGCCCTGAACGATACCTGGAGCAGTTGATCCCTTCAAACGCCAGATTTGAGCCGGCCAAAGCGAGTAAAAGCTTCGGTTTGCATAACCCACGGACTGGGAAAAAGTGAATGGACATTTCAATCCCTCGCATTTTTGTCCGAATACAACTCATACCGTTTGAGCGCAAGGAAAGCGCACATCCCCAGCAACAGGTCGGCCATCGCCAAAGCAACCGTGAAACCGATCCATTCGGCGCCTGCCGGACGAGCCGGATAATAAATGGAATGCCCAAATGCAAGCGCAACGGTATTTACCGCCAAGGTCACCCCAATTGCAATGTTTAAGTTTCGTATCCGTATGTTCAAATTGATATTGTCAAGATTAGTTGACACATTTTTCTCAAGGATATCACTGACTAT
>USBP01000175.1 GCA_900552985.1 uncultured Oscillospiraceae bacterium | reverse complement strand
TCAACACATGGGCAAACTCATCCTCTGCGCTGGTATAAGCGCAGTCGGACACCGCGCATTTCACCTGCGGGGGCAACGTTTCACCGCAGGTCATACAGACGGTAGCGCCGCCCATGGAAACACCGTGCAACACAATTTGCGCATGCTCACCCACACGCGAGATAATTTCCCTGAGCCATACCAGCTCGTCAAGCCGGTCCAGCCAGCCCATGCCTACAAAGGTACCCTCGCTGCGCCCATGGGCGCGCGCATCTGGCACGAACACATCATCCCCGCGCCGCCAGTAAACCTGTGCATGGTTTTGCATATCCCGCCCTTTTCCGCTGTAGCCATGCAGCAGAAGGGCCACCTTGCCCGCCGGGTTGCACTTCTGGCGGAACCACAGGCCGCTCAAACGGATACCGTCGCCTGCGATCACAGACAGCGGCTGCGGGCGCTGCTTTTCCCACCAATCCCGCTCAAAGCATTCGTTTTGAAAATCCTCCGCCGAAACGGGGATAAATTTCATCACAAAGCTGCCCGGCGCAATTACCGGCTTTGAACGGCGCATGATCGCAAAACGAAAAAAGCCCTCGCCAGCGCCTATCAACGCCGCCGCCCCTGCTGCAGAGGCTATCGCGGCTTTTTGACCTATACGCCTTGCTTTCTGTTTCATTTTTTCCTCCTCGGATGAAAAGTATCGTTTACCGAAGCAATATAGAATGGGATACGGGTGAGATCAGATTCCATCCTTGCTCCGGTTGCGCACAGCTTCTCCGCCGACTGCTGCCCGTTCGGGATCAGGACGCAGTGGGCGCCCAGTGATTGCGCCATTTCAAAATCATGCACCATATCCCCCACTGCAAGCGTATTGGCCGGGCTGACGCCCAGCCGGTGCAGTAATGCGCGCGCACGCTGGGTTTTGCCCTCCGAAATGAAATCGCCTGCGCCGCTGACCGCGTCAAAATATGATGCGATCCCGAACCGCTTCAAATAGGCAAGCAGCGTCCGCTCATGAAAGGAGGAGACGATAATCTGCCTCAGCCCCATCTCCCGCAACCGGCGCAGCGTTCCTTCCGCGCCCGCCATCAGCCCCGCCGACTGAATACGGCGGTCATAGCCCTGAATAAAACCGGCGGCCAGTTCTTCAAACGGCGTCTGCCGAAAATCAAATAATTTACGGTAATAGTTCTCCACCGGGATATCAATCATCGCCCTGTATTCCTCCCGGTTTGTCGGCGTTTTACCGTACAGCGCGAGAAGCTCGTTCATACCGGCCACAGCAGCGTCCAGATCATCCAGCAGCGTGCCGTTCCAATCCCACAGCACGGTATTGATCTGCATTTTGTTTCCCCCTCTATCTCCACACTTCCAGAAAACGAACCGGATTCCCATGCGCTTCGATTAGCCGGTAAAGCTCGGAAAACCGCAAAAAGACGGTTGCACGGTTGTCGTTGGGGTGCACGCCGACCCGCTCCAACCGCTGCAAATCCACGTCAAAAACGACCTCCACCGCCCGTTCCCCATCGTTGAGCACGGCAAGCGGCGTAACAGAGCCCTGCTTTACTCCAAGATAGCGCTCCAACTGCCCCTCGTCCGCAAAGCTCAGCCGGGAGCTTTGCAGACGGCGGGCGACCGCGCGTAAATTCACCCGTTTATCGCCGCAGACAACCAGCAGGATATGCCGCCTGCCACAGTGGTCGCAAAGAAAAAGGTTTTTCGGAATCTCGCCATGCACCCCAAGCCCCATTGCGGCAATCTCCTCCATCGTTGCGGCCGGAGGATGAAAAACGATATCGTAATCAATCCGCATCTGCGCGAGCGCTTCCAGCGCCTTTTGGCGCAGTGCCAGAGCCGGCTCCATTCTTTTCTCTCCATTTCAACGGGATTCCCCGTGTTTTTTGTCCAATGCAACTGGATTATAGCATAAAAATGCGTTCCCTCCAAGCGAAAATGACGGAAAGCTTGAAAACGGAGCAAAAAAAAATCAGGCAACCTGCTTGAAATTTGCGGCTCTGCGACAGGCCTTCCAGCCCTGTAACCCGGCGTCCCATCGCCGCTGCCAGGGTGAGAGGCAGCCGCATTCATCCGCAGCTTTCGTCAAACGCCTTGACAAGGAGAGAAAAGCAGCGTATACTTCAACACATAAAATCGCTAAACTGAAAGGACTGGAATATAGATGGTCGTTATTCTCAAACCAAACGCCGATAAGAAACGCATTGACGCACTGCTTCAGGCCGTGGAATCGCTCGGCCTGAAAACCAATTACAGCCAGGGGCAGGAAACGACCGTTGTCGGCCTGGTAGGCGACACCTCCCGCGTGGATATCGACGCGCTCAAGGCAAACGAAATCGTCGAGGATGTCAAGCGCATTTCCGAGCCCTATAAAAAAGCCAACCGCCGCTTTCATCCGGCGGACACCATCGTGCAGGTGGGCAATGCAAAAATCGGGGAAGGTTTTTTTCACGTCATCGCCGGGCCGTGCTCCATTGAAAGCGAGGAACAGCTCTGCACAATCGCACAGGATGTAAAGAAAAGCGGCGCAACGCTTCTGCGCGGCGGAGCGTTCAAGCCGCGCACCTCTCCCTATTCCTTCCAGGGTTTGGAGGGCGATGGCCTGAAGCTGCTGCTGGAGGCAAAAAAATTGACAGGGCTTCCAATCGTCACAGAGATCATGGGGCAGGATCAGATCGATGATTTTACGGATGTAGATATCATTCAGGTCGGCGCACGCAACATGCAGAATTTTCGCCTTTTAAAGGCACTCGGCCAGCTGCACAAGCCCATCCTTCTCAAGCGGGGCCTGGCCAATACGATTGAGGAGTTTTTGATGAGCGCGGAATACATCATGGCCGGCGGCAATGAAAACGTAATCCTCTGTGAGCGCGGTATCCGCACCTTTGAGACCATGGTGCGCAACACGCTGGATATTTCGGCCGTGCCGCTGCTCAAGCAGCAATCGCATCTGCCGGTCATCATCGACCCCAGCCATGCGGCAGGGATTGCATGGATGGTGGAGCCTCTGGCAAAGGCAGCCGTTGCCGCAGGCGCGGACGGACTGATGATTGAAGTGCATAACGACCCGCAAAATGCGCTGTGCGACGGCGCGCAGTCGCTCACACCTATGCAATTTGACCGGTTGATGCAGGATATCAAGCGGCGCGCAGCGTTTGAGGGCAGGCAGATGTAAGGGATAAGCAGGCCGGAACAGCTGCCCTTTTGAAAAAGCTCTAAGGTCAAATGGCCATATGCACAGGGGGGAATCGCAGTGGATATCATCGCATTTGGCGAATGCCTGGTTGATCTGCTCAATCAGGGAGGGCCGCTCAGCTTTCAGGGTTCGGCCGGAGGGGCGCCCTGCAATGTGCTGGCGCAGGCAGCAAAGCTGGGGCGCAAATGCGCGCTGATCTCCATGGTCGGCCAGGATTATTTCGGCGACTGGCTGCGCGCCTATCTCGGCGAACTGGGCATCGATACCCAATATATCCTAGCCACCCGGCAGGCGCAGACCACGCTCGCCTTCGTGACGCTGGATACGGGTGGAAACCGGCGCTTTTCCTTCTACCGCAAGCCTGGGGCCGATATGCTGCTGCGGCCGGAGGATGTCCCTCTGGAGGCAGTCGAGCGCGCCCGCATGTTTGTATACGGCGGGGTCAGCCTGACAAAAGATCCGGCGCGCAGCACCCTGTTCGACACCCTGCGCAGCTTACGCGGGAAGAGCGTGCTGAAAATTTATGACCCCAATCTTCGCTTCCCGCTGTGGGAGGGCGATTTGGACGCCGCGCGGAAGATCTCTGCACAGGGCATGGAATTCGCTGACGTCATCAAGCTCAGCGAGGAGGAGCTTACCTTCCTCACGGAAAGCGCCTGCGAGCAGGAGGCCGCGCAGGCGGTATTTGCCCGCTCTCCCGCCCGGCTTTTGCTCGTCACAAAGGGGGCGCATGGCTGCACCTACTATACGCACGCATATACCGGCCATTTAAACACCTATGACACCCAGGTGAAGGATACCACCGCGGCAGGCGACTCGTTTCTCGGCGCGTTTCTGCACCGGCTGCTGGGGCTCAGCGGCACAAGCGGCGGACTGAGTGCACAGCAGCTGGAAGCCTGCGTGGATTATGCAAACGCGGCAGGCGCTTTGACAGCCTCTCAAAAGGGCGCCATTGCTTCCCTGCCAAATGACCGGATGATTCGAGACTGCCAAAGGAACATCCCGAAATGCAGGGAATAGCACAGGGGGATTTTACAGAAGCATCCAGAGCAATGCTACAAATTCACACCAAAAGCCTGCTTTGGGCCTCTGAACGGATTTCAAAAGGAACAAGAAAAGTGC
>USBP01000174.1 GCA_900552985.1 uncultured Oscillospiraceae bacterium | reverse complement strand
GGAGCCGGTGGAGTAGCCCGTCCGGGTGGTAACCGGTGGTTCTTCGGGTAACCCCTCCAGTGAAATATAGTCCGCGCTGACATAGCCCGTTCTTCCATCCGGCAGCAAAACACGGTACCACCCATTGATCGCGGATAAAATGGTAACGGTATCCCCTCTGCTGTAATAGGCGATGGTATCACTCTGGAGAGAGGGCTCCCTGCGCACGCGCAGGGAAGAGGCTGTCACCGTGCCGTACATCCTTTCGGAATCAGGCGTGTTTTCAGAGCCTCCATAAGGATCCCTTAACCAGGAGGTCAGGTTCTGCAGGATGTGTTCCGACGCCTGTGTCAGCGACCATGAGCCAAGGCCTTTTAATTGATAACGATGGATCAGCCCGATTTTGCTTTTAAGGGATTGCTCGTTTTCGAGCCATACGGTATAGGTGCCTGCGGCAAGCGGCTTCCCGTTGATGGTATACCCCTTGTTATCCTGCAGCACGGTAAATTCTGCTTTAAGGGATTGCAGCTCCTGCGAGTAGGTGAGCTTGGCGTTAAAATCGGGGAGCATACGGCTGAGCACATCCAGGCTGATGCCGTAGCCCTTCAGGCTGCCGTCCCGGCTCCATATTCGTCCATAAAACGGGACGCCCAGCACGATTTTATCCGCTGGCGCATAACGCAGGGCGTACTGGATCGAGCGCTCCACAAAGCTGTAGCTGGCTACAGGGCCGGGCTCGCTGCCCTGCCAGCTCTCATCATAGGCCATAATCATCAGATAATCCGCGTGCCTGGCGAGTGCCTGATAGTCATAGGAGCCATGCCAGCCGTTGTTCCATCCGTTTGGGTTGGCAGCGACAGCAACGGAGACCTCTTTTTCAGCGGGGATTTTCTGCCGCAGTGCGGCAACCAGACGGGTGTAGGCATCCCGCTCCGTATGGGTCACGTTTTCAATATCGACGTTTATTCCATCCAGATCATATTGCTCAATATAGGCTGCAAGCTGCTGCGCGAGCCCTTCCGGATCCTTGAGGGCAAGCCGGCCGGCCTCACGATCCCAATGGTTGCTCAGCATGGGAACGACCTTGACATTCATGCTGTGCATGGCCTCTATGAGCTGCGTGCTGATACGGTTTACCACCAGCTTGCCGCTGGCGTTGATGTCAAAATAGGCTGGGGTGACGGTCTGAAAGGAGCCGACCGTTTTTATCAGATCAATTTGATGGGAAACCGATCCGCCATAAAGATAGGTCATGTGAAACGGCATTTCCGCACGAATTAGATCAGCGAAGGCGGCCGCATGCGCTACGCCGGCCGTGTGGTTGCCGTCTGCGGTGCTGCGTTCCTCCTCCAGGTTAGCGGCAAAAGTGCTGAAGGGGAGGCTGGCAATCAGCACGCCGGCCAGGAAGATTTTTACCGTTTTAATACGGATCTCCTGCGTTTTAGATAAGAAAGCATGGATGGACCGCTGGAAGTTTTCCCTGCTTTCCGAGGAGAGCAGATCCAGACCGAATTCCACATCCTCCGGCTGGATCGTGATAATCAGGTCATAATAAGAATCCTTGCGAAGGGTTAAAGCATATTGGTACATGAATTACACCGCCTTGTTTATAGTTTGCTGCTGTAGAAACGAAGCTTCCATCCGCGTTGACCGGGACGCCGTTACAGATTTTTATCATTTTTGCAAAAGGGAAGAGGCGGCTGTGGGATGTGCCGGGGAAGGAAGCTGTGTTTCTCCTAGTATTCCCCTGCAAAAGAAGAATAGTACTGGAACCGTATGGAAAGAGGATACGCCTGAGCAGGCTTCATCTGCGTTTTTTATGCGCAGAATGAACGGATTCTCCCCTCGCTGTGCGAGAGGTTTTTGAATAGGATGTAAATTTAAGGGAGTGCTGATTGACAGTGCTGTGGAAATCGAGTATACTGAACTGTGCTCGAAAAAATAGGGAATGTGTGTGTTTTCTAGTAGTAGGAGGAGTTAACTGATGAAGTCCATCAAGGAGGCCGTTTCCTCATTTGCGATCCGGCAAGCGCTCAATTATGCCCGGAAGGATCCGGACAAAAACCTGATGAATCTTCTGACCCTGTTCGAGAAGGCTGACGTCAAGAAGGTTAACCGTGTTACATACGCCAATTTGAAAAAGACCCTGAACGATCCCGACAATAACTGGACGCGTTTTATCAAGCGGATTCTGTTTGAGGTAGATCCCGATGTGCTGGATAAATTCGTGCCCGTTTTCATGAACATTGCGCTCAACAGCTACTCGCTGCGTACGCAGGCGATTGAAAAGTACCACTGCAACATCCCGTGGGCGATCCTGATTGACCCCACCGCTGCCTGCAACCTGCAGTGCAAGGGCTGCTGGGCTGCTGAGTATGGCAAGAGCTCTACGCTGAGCTACGAAACGCTCTCCCGCGTGGTTAGGGAGGGTAAGGCGGTCGGCACCTTTATGTATATCTTCTCCGGCGGCGAGCCGCTGGTGTGCAAAAAGGAAATTATCCGCCTGTGTGAGGAAAACCCGGATTGCGCATTTTTCGCCTTTACCAACGGCACGCTGGTGGATGATGCGTTTGTGCAGGAGATCAAGCGGGTAGGCAACTTCGCGCTCGCCTTCAGCATCGAAGGCTATGAGGATGCCACCGATATGCGCCGCGGAGAAGGCACCTACCAGAAGGTGCTGGCGGCGATGGATAAGATGAAGGCGGCCGGCCTTCCGTTTGGCTACTCTGCCTGCTACCATTCCAAAAATGTGGAAGAGGTTTGCTCAGAGGAATATATTGAATTCCTGATTAATAAGGGCGCCTTGTTTGCGTGGTATTTCACCTATATGCCGGTCGGCAAGGATGCGGTGGTGGAGCTGGTCGCCAATGCGGAGCAGCGTAAACGCGCCTATGAACTCATTCGTCAGGCCCGTAAGGATGAGCCGATTTTTGCGCTGGATTTCTGGAACGACGGCGAATACGTCCAGGGCTGTATCGCTGGCGGCCGCCATTATCTGCACATCAACGCCAACGGCGATGTGGAACCCTGCGCGTTTGTGCACTATTCCAATGTAAACATTAAGGATTGCTCACTGATCGAGGCGCTGCAATCCCCGTTGTTTATGGAATATTATAAGGGCCAGCCGTGGAACGATAACCATCTGCGCCCTTGCCCGGTGCTTGATAATCCGGAGAAGATCAAGGAAGCAGTGGAGCGCTCCGGCGCGCATTCTACTGAAATGCTGGCGCCGGAAAGTGTGGATGATCTCATCGCCAAGACGAAGCCCTTTGCTGAAAAATGGGCTCCTGTGGCGGATATGATCTGGAATGATACAGATACGGAGAAGCATAATAACCCCACCGTGATGTATCAGGATAAAAAATAAGCGGCGATTTCATCGGGATGAGCGCAAAATTTGCCGCGAGCCAGCAGCCGCTATACAATGAGAAAAAGCCGTGCCTTTTCGATGGAGGGGCGCGGCTTTTTGCTATTATAAAGGGCTCGCAATGGATCGTGTGGGTTCGCCGACGGGCAGAAGAGAGAGTTCAGAAAACGAGCGGGCCGGGCAATGGTGCACAAAAGAAGGGTAAAAAAGAACTCCGGCACGACTTATCCAAAACGGATGTGCCGGAGCCCTTAACAGGTGCGTGTAGTTTGTTAATCGTTATACAGGCCCAGATACTCCTCCAGGCATTGCCCGCTGGCCTTGATTTTTTTGGCGTCCTCTACGCCGACATAACGCCAGTGCCAAGGCTCATAGGCAACCTTGGTGATGGAGACCTTATCCTTCGGATACCGCAGGATAAAGCCGTAATCAGCGGCATGCTCCTGCAGCCATGCGAACTCCTTTGTATTTTCAAAGCTTTCCTTGGTGTTGACAATATCCATCGCGAGGCCCATATTGTGCTCGCTGGCGCCGGGCGGCAGAATCCACTGTGCAGCGAGCTGTTCCGCCTTGGTGCGGCTGTTGCCCTGCCGCTGGTATACAGCGACCTTGTTTTCGTAATTTGCTTTCTGCCGGGAGATGGAGCGCCAGCCGGAGTAAGGCGTCAGCGTGCAGCCATCCTCCTTAGCGGCGTTATACATCGCAACATAATGGGGAGTGACGCGCGCATCCAACGGGCGGTCAATGCCCTTCACCGGGTAAGAAAGCTCTGGCTTATAATTTTCCGGCAGGCGGTATTTGATGCTCACCAGCGTCAGGTACCATTTCTCCTCATCGATTGTGACGGTGACCGGGTCAATCCAGCTGGATTGCGTAGAGCTCTGCGTAGGCTTCTGTGCAGCAGGCTTGGTGAAGGTGACATATTGCGCGCTGACAAAGCCCTTTGTGCCGTCGGAGAGCTGCACCGGATA
>USBP01000173.1 GCA_900552985.1 uncultured Oscillospiraceae bacterium | reverse complement strand
GAGCACCGCGTTGGTCCGGAAAAGCCCCTGAAGCAGCGCGGCGCGGCGGGGGTTTTCCTTCTCGATCACCACCGTGATGATCCACAGCGCGGTGAACAGGAGCAGCTCGCTCACCACGGCGAAAAGCAGCATCCGCCCGCTTTCGCCGATGGGGGTGCGCGCCGTGTAGATGTTATAGTAGAGAAGCGGCGCCATGAATACTTTAAAACAGACGTCGTTCATCTTGTCGAGCGTGTGCTGGTCGAACATGCCGAGCCTGCGCAGCAGGCGATAGCGTTCCAGATTGTCAGAGGATTCCGAAAGCTGCTGTAGGGCGAGGATTGCCGCACAGGTGATCAAAAACACAACGCCGACATAGATGACAAAATAGGAGATCATCAGCTTCGTCCCGCCGCTCTCCATATAGAGATCGTAATGGGAGAAGATAGAGGTGTAGGGGCGCACAGCGTCTTCCCCCTCGCCGTACAGGGCGGAAATCTCCTGCCGGAAGGCGGTGTCACCCTCTTCTCCCGGCCTGGTGAAGTTTGCGTTGAGCAGGGATATCATAAGCTCGCAGCCTTCTGTGACCGCATCCGGGACGATCAGCGTGCCGGTTTCCATGGCTATAGTGGTGTTTTGCAGGGGGGTCGTTTGGAGTTCCAGCTTTGCCGGCCGCAGCACAGTACCGTTGATGGTGAAGCCCTGCCCCTGCTGCATGTAGAGCTCCAAAAGCTCCCGCATGTCCTTCACGTTGCAGACTGCGGCGTATTCATCCGCAGCCAGAGAGATAGGCGCTTGCCCGAGCAAGGAGAGCAGCCTGTTATAATCGGAGAGCCGGATCAGCGGAATGGTGTGCGTGGCGTCCTCGTCGGTCAAAAAAGTATCGCTCACGGAGGAATTCCTTGCAAAATCATAGAGTGGCGCCCAGTTCAGATCGCCGGTGTTATAGAGCCAGACCTGCGTGTATGCGCTGAACTGCTCCGCAAAATGGAACCCGTGGGCCTTTAGATCTGCTTCGATATCCTGCGGACCGTTTTTTGAGCTCTGGCTTCTGAGGGTAAGGTCGTAGGGAGCATACGTATCCGTCTGATCGGCCATCACATCCACTGCGCCCAGGCCGCAGGAAAAGGTGCCGATTGTGATTAGCAGCATGATGCAGATAATGGACATGGAGAGAAAATTGGTGTTGATCTTGCTGTTGAGCTGGCGCAGCACAAACATGTTGAGCCCTTTGTAATAGAGCCGTTTGCTGCCCTTTGCGATTCGGAGCAGAAATCCGGAAAGAGAAAGGAAGAACAGCACCGTCCCAATGGAGCCCAGGATCAGAGAGGCGAAAAACTCGTTATCGAGCATAAACAGCCCGTTGTCGATAATCAAATAATAGGCTGTGCCAAGGCAGGCGACGGAAAGCAGGAAGATCACGACGCAGACCCAGAGCCGCTTGATGCGCAGCGTCTCATTTTGGCGCTCGCTGTGGATCAGGTCAATCAGGGCGTATTTGGAGACCGTGCGGATATTAAAGAGCATTACGATCAAAAAAATCACGCCGAAATACAGCACTGTTTTCAGCAGGGAATCCTTTGAGAAGGTAAAGGCAAACATCTTGAGGGGCACATTCATCAGCTTTGCCGTTAAAATGCTCATCCCCTGTGAGGCGGCAATGCCGGCAAGCAAGCCGGTGCCCAGGGAGGCTAGGCCGATGAGAAACGTCTCCGCTGTGAGAATGCGGGAGATTTTGCCCCGATCCATGCCAAGCGTCATATAGAGGCCGAGCTCCCGCTTGCGGCGTTTGATGAGAAAATTGTTGGCATAAAGGATCAGACCCGCCAGGACAAAGGAGATAAACACAGAGAGGTAGCCAAGCATCGCCGTACCGGTTTGCAGCAAAGCGTGCTGCTGCTCGGAGAGCAGAAGCATCGTCTGCTGGTTTTCCACCGCGTTGAAAACATAAAACAGGCAGACGCCAAAGGATAACGTCATAAAATAAATCACATAATCGCTTAGGCTCTTTTTTACGTTTTTCAGTGCAAGCTTATAAAACATCGCTGTTGTCACCTCCCAGAAGGGTCACAACCTCAATGATCTTTTCAAAAAAAGCCTTGCGTGTGTCAGCACCGCGCAGCAGCTCGTTAAAAATTTTTCCGTCCTTGATAAAGAGGATGCGCTTGCAGTAGCTTGCTGTAAAAGCGTCGTGCGTGACCATGAGGATCGTGGCGCCGAGCTCCCGGTTGAGCGTTTCAAAGCTCTCCAGCAGCATACGGGCAGATTTGGAATCCAGCGCGCCGGTCGGCTCATCCGCGAGGATCAGGGAGGGGTTCGTAATGATTGCCCGCGCGCTGGCCACGCGCTGTTGCTGGCCGCCTGAGAGCTGGTAAGGGTATTTGGGCAGGATATCGTCAATTTCCAGCCGCTTTGCAACGCTGTGCACACGTTTTTCAATCTCTTTTGCAGGTGTGCCGATGACAGTCAGAGCCAAAGCAATATTTTCAAAGGCGGTGAGCGTATCAAGCAGGTTAAACTCCTGGAAGATGAAGCCAAGCTGCTCCCGGCGGAAGCGGGAGAGTTCCCTCTGCCGGAGTGTGGTCACATCCTGCCCACGGATGAAGATGTGCCCCGCTGTGGCGGAATCGATGGTGGAGATGCAGTTTAAGAGCGTTGTCTTGCCGCTGCCGGAGGCGCCCATAATGCCGATATATTCGCCTTCCGTCACGGCAAAGCTGATGTCGTCAACCGCTTTGGTGACGTTCCCGCGATTTCCGTAGTATTTTTCGAGATGCGTCACTCTTAAAATGGATTCCATTGTTACAAAACCTCCTGAATCCGCAGCGCCTCTTCCGGCCGCCGCGCATGATGGTTCCATTTTAGCAGTGCAGGGAGAGGGCTGCCATCGGAGAACCTTACCGCTGCCGAACAGTTTTGTAAGATTGCAGCGTTAAAACCTTGAAAGGAACCGAAAGGCCTGCGCAATGGTTGTTGCTGGCGCAAGCCTTCCGGTTCCTGCATGTTGATTTCATTCACAATCGGCAATAACAGAGGCCCGGATGCCGGGCCTTTTCCATTGCGCACGGATCTACCGGCGCAGGCCGAAGGAATGGGGGCAATCCGTTTCGCTGCCCTTAATTTTTGTCAAGGTTATGCAGCGAGCCAAGGGGAAAGGTCAGGCGCACGGCCGTCCCTTCGCCCTGTTGGGAGGAAAGGGAGATGCCCACGCCAAGCTTATCGCACATGCGCCGGCTCAGATAAAGGCCGAGCCCGGTCGCTTTGGAAAATTTTCGCCCTGTTTCGCCGGTAAAGCCGCGCTCAAAAACACGCGGTAAATCGGCCGGGCTGATGCCGATCCCGTTATCCTCCACAAACAGGGAGACGCTGTTTTTCTCCTGACGGGCATAGATACGGATCGCAGGGGATTCGCTGCGGTATTTTACCGCATTGACAAGAATCTGGCTGAGGATGAAATCCGTCCATTTCATATCCGTCAGCACGGTGAAATCCAGATTCTCCAGCGTGAGCTGGATCCGGTTTGCGATCATATCCCCGGCGTTGCGGCGCACGGCGCTGTTGACCACCTCGCGCAGAGAGACCGGGCGGATGAGGTAATCCTTCTCCACACTGTTGCTGCGTGCGTAAAACAGCGCCTGTTCCAGATTCGCCTCGATACGGCGCAGATCCTCCGACACACTGGCGGGTATGGCGCCGCAGCGATTCTCCAGCGTGAGCTTTGCCGCGGCGAGCGGCGTTTTTACTTCGTGCATCCACGCTTCAATATATTCCCGGTATTCCTCCTCCTGGCGGCGGTAGCAGGAGATTTCATCGTTCATGGACTTGCTGCACGTTTTCAAAGCCTGATAGAAAATCCGGCCCTCCGGGAAGTCAGGCTCCTCCATCACCTCGCACAGCAAACTTTTGCGGTCAAGCGATTCCAGGCTGCGTAGCAGGCGGCCGTACCAGGCGCGCTTGCGCGCATATTCCACCCCAATGGGCAGCAGCACGGCGCCCCCCTCCAAAATAAGGATGGAGACGATTGTGGCGCCCGATTGCCGCAGCGCGCTGAGCAGCGCCCAGGTGAAGAGCATGCACGCGGCGCTCATCACAAAATACAGAAGCTTGGAGCGGCAGAAGAGGGAGAATTTCATAACACAGGCATCCTTTCAGGAACGACGGGCGGCTCAAACGGTGTAGCCCTGCCCGCGCTTTGTGACGATATAATCCGGCGCGCCGATCTCTGAGAGCTTTTTGCGCAGCCGGTTGATGTTGACCGTCAGCGTGTTGTCATCCACAAATTCATTGGATTGCCAGAGCTCGTTCATGATGGTATCCCGGCTGACGATAGCGCCGTGATTGCGTATGAGCAGGTGCAGGATGCGGGTTTCGTTTTTGCTCAGCTCCGCCTCCTGCCCGCCGC
>USBP01000172.1 GCA_900552985.1 uncultured Oscillospiraceae bacterium | reverse complement strand
TCTGCTGGGTAGCCACAGGCCTGACAGGGCTCTGGAAGCGCGTGCACCGCACAAAAGGGCAAAAGAATTAGATGACAAACCGCTTTTCATATGCTATAATGATTGCCAATGATTAGAGACAAGCATATGAGCGGAGGAGAATCAGCCAGCATGGAAATCAAAGAGGCATTGGCTCTCATTTTTAAGGGCGTTGCGCCCGTCCTTTCGGAAAACGGGTTTGAACCGGTTTATCCGGCAGGCGTTCGGAAGTCGGAGGCCCCTATTGAGGAGCAGGAGGGCAAGCTCCGGCTCAGCTTTCAGGGGGAAAAGGGCGCTGTGCGGATTGAATACCGGGAGCAGCGGATCTTCCTGATGTGTACGGATATCAATGCGGCCGAGGCCACGGACGAGGACTATAAGCAGGCCTCGCTCTCCCTGTTTGATCCCGCCGGAATTGACGATAAGGATATTCGCTATATCGGAAACGAATTTACAGACACCATCCGGCAAAAATTTGGCAAAAAAACACGCAGCACAGCAAAATCCAAGCTGCCCACACCCGTCTCCAAATCAGCCGCCAAGAGCGGCGCGTTGGCCTACGATCCAAACACATTGGCCAGCCGGTTTACCACCATGTACCCGGAGCTGCGGGAGGCTTACCGGGCCAATGTTGAAAAATATGGAGACTTTCTTGCGGAGGAGTTCTTTGTCCACTACGGGACGCCGGCCGCTATGCAGACCATCCGGCAAAATGATAAGCAGCGTATGAAGAAACTCTTCAATTTGCTGAACGATATCTATGAAGACGGCACCAACGAGACCCAGAGTCTCATCGCCGTCACCATTCTCGGCGCGATGCACACGGACGCGCAGCTGGTGGAAAACGCACGGGAATATATGAGCGATACACTCTCCCAGCCGGTTTTGGCCGTAATCAAATATCTTAATTCCCCGGCTGGCAAGCGCGCGGAGAAAAAGCTGGAAAACCCGCCGCCCTACAAACCCAAAAAGGCAAAAAAAGAAAAAGGGATGCTCCGCCAGATGCTTGGCCTGTGAGCTTGTATGGCGCTTTGCCTGCAATTGATTTTTCACCAAAACGCCTCTGTTCCAGAGGCGTTTTTCTTTGTCCCTCGCCGCTTCTGCCGGTTGCAGAGAGCTTCCCGCTTCCATTTTGCGGCGGCAGGCAGAGCAGGCTGCTTCCTGCACCGTCGGCCGCCATGTTTCCGCAAAGCCAAATTTGTAATATCGAAATTTATTTTCTTTGATTTTTGTAGCGCACGCCCTTGACAGGCAACAAGATGTGCTATATAATAGCAATCGCTGCACGGGAATTACACTATATCTAGTGTTTATTCAGGTTAATCTTATTTATATATGATGCTCGGTGGACATGCCGGCCCATAGATGCGGCATTCCTGTGCAAGGGCGCTGAAATGGATCGTTGGTTTCTTTATTTTTGATAGGAGGAGTTGGGCGCATGTTGACAACAATTATTAAACGCGACGGTCGAGAGGTTGAGTTCTCGCTGGAGAAGATTGCAAACGCAATTTTTAAGGCAGCGCAGGCAATGGGCGGCAAGGATTATGAGGAATCCGTATCTCTGGCCAATCAGGTAGTTGCGTACCTGGAAAAAAGCGGCATTGAAAAGCCGACGGTGGAGCAGGTGCAGGATGCGGTGGAGAAGGTGCTCATCGAAAACGGGCATGCCCGCACCGCCAAGGTTTACATCCTGTATCGCGCAGAGCGCTCCCGCGTGCGCGAGATGAACACCCGGTTGATGAAAATTTACGAGGGCCTTACCTTCAAGTCTGCAAAGGATAACGACATCAAACGGGAAAACGCCAACATTGACGGCGACACGGCCATGGGCACGATGCTCAAATATGGCTCTGAAGGCGCAAAGCAGTTTAACGAGCTGTTTGTTCTCAACCCGGAACATTCCAAGGCGCACCATGAGGGCGATATCCATATTCACGATCTGGATTTCCTGACCCTGACCACGACATGCTGCCAGATCGATATTATCAAACTGTTTGACGGGGGCTTTTCCACAGGGCATGGCTATCTGCGCGAGCCGAATGACATCGCCAGCTACTCCGCGCTTGCGTGCATCGCCATTCAATCCAACCAAAACGACCAGCATGGCGGCCAGAGCATCCCGAATTTTGACTACGGTATGGCGCTCGGCGTGGCGAAAACCTACGCCAAGCTTTACCGCCGGAATATGAGCAAGGCATTGGAGCTGCTGGCCGGGCTGGACAACTCCTGCGAGGTGGCGGACGCAGTTTGCCAGCGTATCAAGGAAGAGAGTGGAGTAACCCCCAAGCTTGCCAACGACAACGGCTACCAGGAAGCGGAGGCAAAGCTCCTGCGGGAGGATTATCAAATTGACGAAGCGGTTATCCAGAAGGCGCAGGCCTTTACGCTGCGCCGCACCCTGAAGGAGACGGACCGTGCCACCTATCAGGCCATGGAGGCGCTGGTGCATAACCTGAACACCATGCATTCCCGCGCCGGCGCGCAGATTCCGTTCAGCTCGATTAACTACGGTATGGATACCTCGCCCGAAGGGCGCATGGCAATTAAAAACGTCCTGCTTGCAACAGAGGCGGGCCTTGGCAACGGTGAAACGCCGGTGTTCCCCATCCATATTTTCCGCGTCAAGGAGGGCGTCAGCTATAATCCTGGCGATCCGAACTACGATCTGTTCAAGCTGGCCTGCCGTGTATCTGCCAAGCGGCTGTTTCCGAACTTCTCCTTTATGGATGCGCCGTTTAACGCGCAGTATTATAAGGAGGGCGATTACGACACGGAGATCGCCTACATGGGCTGCCGTACCCGCGTGATGGGCAACGTGTATGACAAAACGCGCCAGACGACGGGAGGCCGCGGTAACCTGAGCTTTACCTCGATCAACCTTCCCCGCCTTGCGATCAAGGCACATGGGAATATTGATATTTTCTTTGAGGACCTTGACCGCAAGATCGATCTTGTGATTGATCAGCTGCTGGAGCGGCTGGAGATTCAGTCGAAGAAAAAAGTGCGCAACTACCCCTTCCTGATGGGGCAGGGCATCTGGATCGATTCCGATAAGCTTGGCCCGGATGACGAGGTGCGCGAGGTGCTCAAGCACGGCACGCTCTCCGTCGGCTTCATCGGCCTGGCGGAAACGCTGAAATCCCTGGTCGGCGCGCATCATGGCGAGAGCGTCGAGGCACGCAACCTCGGCCTGGAAATTGTCGCCCACATGCGCAACCGCATGGATGCGGAATCTGCAAAGACAGGGCTTAATTTCACCCTGCTTGCAACCCCGGCGGAGGGGCTTTCCGGCCGCTTTGTCCGCATGGATAAGGAGCGTTATGGCGTGATTGAGGGCGTGACCGACCGGCCGTATTACACCAATTCCTTCCATGTACCGGTCTATTATCCGATCTCCGCCTTTGATAAAATCAAAATTGAGGCGCCCTATCATGAGCTGACAAACGCCGGCCATATCTCCTACATCGAGATGGATGGCGATCCTACAGAAAATCTGGATGCGTTCGAGGCCGTGATCCGCTGCATGAAGGAGAACAACATCGGCTATGGCTCCGTCAACCACCCGGTGGATCATGACCCGGTGTGTGGCTATACTGGAATCATCAATGACGAATGCCCGAAGTGCGGCCGCCATGAGGGCGACGGCAACCCTGATTTCGAGCGTATCCGCCGCATCACCGGCTATCTGGTCGGCACGCTGGATCACTTTAACGACGCCAAGTATGCAGAGGTGATGGATCGCGTCAAGCACTCCATTGGCACAGGCGCCGGGGAGTTTGAGCAGATTTGATGGACACGATGAACACTCCCCTGCGGCTTGCGGGCGTCATCCGCGAATCCATCGTGGATGGCCCCGGCTGGCGCTTCGTTGTATTTGCCCAGGGCTGCCCGCACCATTGCCCCGGCTGCCAAAACCCACAGACACATGACTTTCAGGGCGGCTATGACAGCACCGTGGGCAGGCTGATCGCTGAAATGCAGAAAAACCCACTGCTTTCCGGCGTCACGCTCAGCGGCGGCGATCCGTTTGCACAGGCGGAGCCGTTTGCCGTGCTAGCCGAGGAAGCGCACCGGATCGGCCTCAACGTGGTCACCTATACGGGCTGGACCTTGGAGCAGCTGTTAGACGGACGCAGCTCGCACCCGGGCTGGGAGGCATTGCTTTCGCAGACGGACGTGCTGGTAGACGGCCCCTTTTTGCTGGCAGAAAAATCTCTTGCACTTCTTTTCCGCGGCTCGCGTAACCAGCGTACCATTGACGTGAAGCGCTCCCTGGCTTTGGGCCATGTGGTAGAATGCGACCTGCACAATGGGATGCCCTCCGTTCCAGGCAAAACGCCTGCGGCGGAGGACAAATGAAGCTTCTAAACAAGGCCTGCGGCGGGCAA
>USBP01000171.1 GCA_900552985.1 uncultured Oscillospiraceae bacterium | reverse complement strand
GCCTTTTTTATTGAAAAGAGCTTTTCCGCCGGTATTCCCCAGGCGAGAAGCCCGTGTGCTTCTTAAAGCAGTTGGAAAAATAGTTCCGGTCTGCATAGGAGAGCTGCTGGGCGATCTCTTCAATCGTAAAGCTGGTGTTGCAGAGATAAAACTTTGCAACATCTATTTTTTTTGCTTCAAAATACCGGTAAGGCGTAACGCTGTATGCCTTGCGAAACAGGGTAATGACATGGTTCTTGGAGTAGTTGAATTCCGCGCAGATGCTCTCGAGGGAAAGCTTCCCCTCGATCTGCGCATCGATGGTCGCCCGGATTTTTTCCGGCAGGGAGCGTTCCCTCTGCGTTGTGCTCTGATTGATATGGAGAATCATTTCAAACAGCAGAACAGACAGCCGTTTCAACAGATGCGGATAGTCCCGTTTATGGGCCTGAACCTGCCGGTCTATCTCATGGAAATAAGGCAGCAGGTTGCAATTTGGGAAGCAATAGGTGTTCCGAGGCAGATAAAAGTCAATCATAGCCTGCATAAACGGCCCGTCAAAGACGATCCACCTTTTCCGCCAAGGCTGCCTGGGGTCGGCGGCATAGGAGTGCGTGCTGTTCCGGGTCAGCAGGATGGCGCAGTTTTTCTGCGGACGGTAGGTCCGGCCGTTGATTTCCAGAAGCCCGGAGCCGTCTGTAATATATTCGATCGCCATGATCCGGGAGCGCGGGCGGATCACATGATAATCCGGGCCGCAGTTGGTTTCCCCCACTACCATGACGTTGACCGGAAGGGCAGAGTCATAGAAGGGCCAGAGCGTGACAGCCTGATCGCCGGGACTGTAGGCGGTCTCTCCGATGACGGCGTTTTTTGGCACGACGATTTCTTTGAAAGGCTCAGGGGAAGAAGGCGCTTTACACATGGATATTCCTCATACTTTCAGTTATTTTGCATATATTCATCCCATTGGGTTTGTGATATTGTTACTGTAACATATTTTTGGCTGCCTGTAAACTTGAGCGTATCCCAGGGAGCAATGCGCTTATGCACAGCACGGATGGGAGGCGGAGTATTTGGAGATTGTCAGCAGCAATTCCGGCCTGACGGAGCTGATGGCCTGGGCGCAGCGCAAGGCGGCGTCTTTTGTCGTGACCGGGCAATCCGGGCCTGTGAACCGGGGAAATGGCGGGAAGTGGTACGGGCCGTCCCTTCGGTTTTTCAACCGCAGCCACGCGATCAGGCGGCCCAACCGGCCATGGGCGCGGCCCAAAGCCTATCTGCCCTCTTATTGGGCGGGCTATCACGATCGGACGGCGTTTTATATCCGGGATTTTGTCCATCAGGCGATGGGCGCGGAGTATCTGGGATATCACGAAGAGAATTATCAGATGATGCGCTGCTTTGTGGAGGGCGCCTGTGCGGATCCCGGCTGGTACGCCCCCTGGGCGCTGAATTTTGACGGCAGCATCTATTATATGGACACGCCGAACCGGCGCAGGTTCGTGCGGGAGCTCACCGCCCAGTATGAACTGGTCGAGACCCTCTGTAAGCTCTATTTTCACTCTGGGGACAGCCGCTATTTGGAGCGCCAGATGCGCGCGTTTGCCGGACGTATTTTGGGGGAGTTTACCGCGCGCCATGACGGTATGGTGTTCCCTGTGCAAAACGGGGTGCCGGAGGGGCGCGGCAATATCTGGCGCGGCAGCGCCAGCTACAATGAGAGTGGAACATGGCTGGCAGAGGCGGGTGATAGCATTGCAGCGCTGTATCAGGCGCTGCGGTCATATGCCGGGCTGCTGGAGGCGCAGGGATCTGCTGCGGAGGCGGCCGCCTATGCACAGCGTGCACAGGCGCTGAAAGCCTATTTTAACGATGTGTGGAGCATTCCGCCTGAGGGCGGCGGCTATGTGTTCGGTGTGGATCGAAAAGGGAGGAAATACTGGCGCTGGGTCAAAACCGCAAAAGGTATCACAGGGGCGGAAACCTGTTTTTTCATGCCGATGAAGCTGCTGACCGAACCGGGCGAGCGCAATGACCGCCTCCTGGATGAGATCCACCGCATGGCTGGAGATCCCGAAACGGCAATGAATAATATTGAGAGCTACACTTACCTCCCGCAGGTGTTTTTTCCGTATCACCAGCCGGAGCGTGCGTGGAGCTGGATGAAGTATATTGGAGCCCGGCGGTTTGAGCCGCATATTTGCCGCAGCCAGGGGCTCAATGAGGATTATCCGGAGCTTTCCTTCACGATGATCGCCTGCGCGGTGGAAGGGCTGGCCGGTTTTTCAGCCGATGCGCAGGCCGGCCGGGTTTCCACCTGCCCCTGCATGCCGCAGGAGGTGCCAGATCTTTCGATTGGATCGCTGCGGGCGGGGGATTGCAGCATGGATCTTCACATTGCAGCGCATGATACGGTGACGCTGACAAATCATTCCACTCGGCCGCTTTGGTGGAAATGTGCCTTTGCCGGCCGGTATGACCGTTTGCTGATCGGAGAAGAGGCGGCGGTCGGGCGCTGTAAAATGGTGAATGGTGTTCCGCGTTCCTTTGTGGAGGTGGAGGTTCCGCCGGGAGCCGCTGTGCAGATTCACGCTGCCGGCCGAAGGGGCTAAACACGGACGGGGATACGGAGGAACCGCTTGCTGCGGGGCGGAGCCTTTTATAGGAAATACAAAGGGGGAATATGACATGAGCCGGAGCTCAGTGATCCAAAAGGGGAAAGAAGCGTTTCTTAAATTAAAAACCTATTGGAAAACGCCGCCGGAAGGCTATTTTGTTAATTACCGCGAGTTTCTCAATCTGGCGCTTGGGAGCGGGTCGTTGTCCTTCCTGAGCGTAATCATCAGTTGGACAACCATTGCGATCAATGTCCCAATGATGATTAGTTACTTTAAGGTATCCACCGGCTTTATCTTTGTATCCGGAATGATTGCTTCACTGCTTGGTTTGGTCAGGGCGCCGATTCTTTCCATGCTGATTGACAATTCCAACTATGCCAAGGGTAAGTTTAAGCCGTTTTTGCCCTGGAGCTCGATCCTCACCGTGCTGTGCTTTACCTTTATCCCCTTTATTCCTGAGAGCTGGATCGCACAGGATTTTTTCAGCTTTGATATTCCGGCCATTCCGGTGTTCGGCGTCGCAGCCTCCCATATTGAGGTAACGGTGGGCGTCGCCGTGATGTTCCTTCTCATCCAGGTCGGCACTTTTTTCTACACCCTGCTGACCCAGTGCCTCGCGGGGATTGAGCAGACGATTTCCCCCGTATCGCAGGAGCGTGCAAATATCAGCGCCTTCAAAGGGCTGATTTCCAATTTGCCGAGCTCTGTGGTGAATATCATTATTCCGCTTGTGGCAGGTGTGGTGTTCGCAGGGGAGAAGGACCCGATGAATAATATCATGCTTTACCGCTGGGCGTTTCCAATTTGCGGATTGGGCGGGATCCTGTTTGTTTTCTTCGCGTATTTCGGTACGCAGGAGCGCACGGTGGTGCATAAGCAATACGTTGCCAAGGTAAAATTCAGCGAGGGCGCAAAGCAGCTGCTGACCAATAAATATTTCTGGATCATCACGATTTTCTCCGTCGCCGTAGGCGTGCGTGGGAATATCAACATGTATCTTTGGATTTGCAACTATGCCATTGGCGGGCAGAGCGGCGCATTTGTGCTGACGATTTGCAACATGGTGCTCAACAATGCGCTGATCCCCGGCATGCTGCTAGGGCCTCTGCTGATTAAAAGGCTGGGCAAACGCAAGGTGATGCTCCTCTCTACCGCCGGCTTTACGGTGATGGCTTTCCTGCAGCTTTTGACGCTTCACAGCCCTTATCTGATGCTGGTGGCGATTTTCTTTCAAAACCTGTTCAACGGCCTGAGCTATATCTCCGGAATCATGACGCCGGATGTTTTGGACTATCAGCAGTGGAAAACCGGTAAACGGCTGGAGGGATTCTGGCAAAATTGCAATAATTTCATAGGCACCCTGTTTGGCTTCTTTACGAGCGCACTGATGCCGATCTTTATGTCCTTCGGCGGGGTGGGCTTTGGAGATAATATTGATATTGCGCTGAAAGACCCTCAGATTATGCAGGCGACCTTCCGGAGCGTCACCTGGCTGGGCATCCTTGCCTCTGTGGTTTGTATGATTCCGATTCTGTTTTATGACCTGACTGAGCAAAAGCATGCGGATTATATACGCGCGCTGAAAATTCGCGCGGCTGTTCAAAATTTTCAGGATCACACCCTTGGGGAGGAGGACGTGAAAAACGTGCGGGCAATCTCTGAATATGCCAGAACGGAAAACAATGCCCTGCTGCTCAGGGAGCTTGCCAGTCACAGCTGCATTACGCTGATTTTACATAACGGAGAATTCTCGCAACAGTGATGGCAAAGTCAGATACGTCTTTCACCTTTCATACGACGCATGAAGAGACCGCTGCAAAGCCCTGTGGCT
>USBP01000170.1 GCA_900552985.1 uncultured Oscillospiraceae bacterium | reverse complement strand
CAGCCGATCGTGCCGCTGGCCGAAATGCAGCAGGCGGGAGGTGCCCTATGAGAGCGGAAGGGAGCTTTGCGTATCTGACCAAAGAGGGCTTTCGCAGCCTGTGGTCCAACCGGCTGATGAGCGTCGCCTCGATCGCCGTATTAATGTCGTGCATGATTATCATTGGCTGCGCGTCGATGATTTTTATCAATATCAATGGAATCCTGGGCCATCTTGAGGATCAAAACATCGTGATGGCCTATTTGGAGGAAGCTGCAAGCGATGAGCAGGTAAAGCAGGTTGGCGAGGCGATCCGCGCTCTGCCGAATGTAAAGGATTGCGCGTTTGTCGATAAAGAGACGGCATGGGAGGAGCAGCTGGAGAGCCTGGGGGAGGATGCTGTGCTGCTGGAGGGCATGGTGGAAAACCCGCTGCCGGATGCTTACCGGGTGACGGTGGATGACCTCGCCCTTTTTTCTCAGACAGTGGAAAGCCTGAAGAGCCTTCCCGGTGTGCAATCCCTGCAGGAAAACAGCGAGCTGGCAGGCTCTGTGATGGAGATGCGCCGCTCGGTGACGGCCATTGCCCTGGTAATCATCGGGATGCTGCTGGTCGTCTCTCTGTTTATCGTGTCCAACACGGTGCGGCTGACAATTTTCAGCCGCCGTCTGGAGATCAGTATCATGAAGGATGTCGGCGCGACGGATGGCTTTATCCGTTGGCCGTTTATGGTAGAGGGGATGGCGATTGGCGTGCTCTCCGGCCTGCTGTCCCTGGGAGCTGTTTGGGGAATTTACGCGCTTGCGGTGAGGGCGTTCGGCGGCTTTCTGGGGCTGTTCGGCACGGGAGCGGCGCCGTTTGGCGCCTATGCCGGCTGGCTGCTGCTCGGGTTCCTGCTGTTGGGGCTTCTGACAGGCGTTTTAGGCTGTGTGATATCCATGAACCGGTATTTAAAAGATGGAGGTGGAAGCCTTGGATAAGCTGCGCAGGCATTTTCGATCTCTGTTTTGTGTATGCCTGGCTCTGGGCCTGCTTGTTGTGGGCGGTGGGCCTTATGCCAAAGCGACGAATATTGAGGATTTGCAGGATGAATACGACCGCCTTGACCAGCAGATCGAGGCAAATCGGGATAAGCTCAATGATCTGGCCTCCGATATGGAGGATCAGCAGGCCTATATTGACACGCTGAATGATCAGATTGAAACGACCCAGCAGCAGGCAGAGGTGCTGCAAGAGCGGATTGCCATGCTGAATGTGGATATTAACAGCCTGACCAGCAAGATTGAGGCACTGAATACAAAGATTCAGCAGACCCAGTCTGAAGCGGATGCGCAGGAGGAGAAGATCGAAGAAACCTTTGAGCTCCTGAAAAAACGGCTGCGTGCCATGTATATGGCAGGCAGCGGCTCGCAGCTGGAATTTTTGCTGAATGCAGGCGATTTTGAAACCTTCCTGACGCGCACTGAGCTGCTGCGTAGTGTGACAAGGCATGACACGCAGTTGATTGATGAGCTCTCAGATGAGCTGGAGGTTTTCAAGGGGCTGCTTCAGACCATGGAGGCGGATAAGGCCTCTTTGCAGGAGCAGCAGCAGACACTGGTTGCCCGTAAAGCGGATGTGCAGGCCTCCGCCCAGCAGTTGACCGCTAAAGAGGATGAAATGAACGCCAACGTCAAGCAGGCGAACTCCTATATCCAACAGCTGGATCACAACAGCGACCTGTACCGTGCGCAGATGAAAAAGCTGCAGGCGGACCGGGATGAGGTCGACGCAATGATTGCCGCCTATATCCGCGAGCATGCGTCCAGCTCCGGCGGCACAGGCGGCTCCTCCTCGGGCAGCTCCTCTTCGGGTGGATCGAGCAGCTCAAATAAGTATCTGCTCTGGCCGTTGCCAGGCTTTCACCATATTACCTCTTATTTCGGGCCGCGTGATCTTGCCGGTTTCACCTATCATTGGGGGATTGATATCAGCGGCAGCGGCGTGTATGGGCATGATATCGTTGCGGCGGAGAGCGGCACGGTGCTTTTAGCGCAAACGGATAAATCCTGGGGCAAATATATTCTGATTGACCACGGCAACGGGATGCTCACGCGCTATGCACATTGCAGCCGTTTGCTCGTTTCACAAGGCGACCGGGTAACGCGGGGCGAGACAATCGCCAAGGTGGGCGATACCGGGAATGTGACCGGGCCGCACCTGCATTTTGAGGTGTACGAGGGCGAAAATCGCTATGACCCGCTGAATTATCTTGACCCAGCGGATTATTGATAAGGAAAGGGTTAAGCCTATGAACAAAAAAATACCGCTTGGCGTGACAATCGCGCTGATCCTGGTTGCGATCACCGCATCTATTGCAATTACCATGTCGTTTGCAATGTATACGTATGATGGACTGATTGAGGATCTTCCCAAACGGGAGGAGATGTATTCCGGCCTGTCTGATCTTGATGATATTGTCAGAGAGCAATATTATGGCAATATTGACGACCAGCTGCTCAACGCGGAGCTTTCCAGCGGCTATATGCAGGGCCTTGGCGATGAATACAGCTATTATATGACGGCAAGCGAGTATGTCGATTACTATAACCGTATCCATGGCAAAATGTCCGGCATTGGCATTAGCGCCGTGTTTAACGAAGAGGCGGGCGTTCTCTCCGTTGCGGAGGTCAATGAGGGCTCCCCAGCCCAAAACGCCGGGCTTCAAAAGGGCGATCAGATCACACAGATCGGCGGGACTGCTGTGACCGCAGACAATTATGAGACCCTGCTGCAGGATCTGGAGGGCGATAAGCTTACCAGTATCGACGTCACCTATCGCCGCAGCGGCACGGATAAAACAGTGAACGTAATGCGGGGCTACAGTGTGAAATCCGTTTACTATGAAATGATAGGCACAGTCGGCTATATCCGTATCACCAGCTTTTATGAAAACACGGCGACGCAGTGCCAAGAGGCTTTGGATGCGCTTGCAAAAGAAAATATCAAGAGCATTGTCATTGATGTCCGCGGTACGGCAGAGGGGCTGATTCCCTATGCCGCACAGGTGATCGATCTGTTTGTGCCGATGGCTACCGGGGGGAATCAGGCAATCGCTATCGCCAAAAATAAAGAGGAAGAGGTAATCGAAACCTTTACCTCTGACGCAGCGGATTATTCCGGCCAGATCTGTGTCTTAATCAATCAGGAAACACAGGGTGCTGCAGAGCTGTTTGCATGCGACCTGCGGGATTTTGATAAGGCGGAGTTGGTTGGGGAGCAGACCAAAGGCAACGGGAAGATGCAGGAAATCTTTCAGCTTTCTGACGGCGGCGCGATTGTGCTGACCACTGCAAAGATTTTTCCGTATAAAAGCGATAGCTTTGACGGTAAGGGCGTTGTGCCCGATGTAGTGGTTGAGATGGCGCAGGAGCAGCTTGAGCTTTTGCCGCATGATCAGGATGCGCAGCTTCAAAAAGCGTTTGAAATCCTCAGCGGCGTATGATATGACTGCCGGATCTCAGGGCGTTTTATCCAAAGGAAACAGGCTTTTAAAACCAGACGGGCTATGCCTGCGGTCTTTGTTCCGCAGGCATAGCCCGTCTCGTTGCCGTCCGGGAGAAGGGAGACACAGCTCTGCTCCCAGGAGGGTTTTAAAAGTGATGAAAATTGCCAGAGCGCCTGTTTGAACAGCTGACAGACGGATTGCCCTTGCTGCGCCGGCTCTGATATGGCTTAACGATCTGCACTTTGAGTTTGCCTTTCCAGCGCAGCAGGCGCGCTGTTGACCGCTCGAATCTGCTCATAGATTGCCTGACTGAATTTGGGCTTTCGCTCATAGGTATAGAGCCCGTTCTGCTCCTGCTCTACGTCATAGAGCTGCGTATAGCACAGCGCGCAAATGTTGGGGTTATCCATCAGCGCGCGGGTGAGGCCGGCGTATCGCTGTGCAAATTCTGCTTCGCTTTCCGGCATCTTTTTTGCGTATTTAAGACACAGGAACGTTTCCTCGTCCGCTTTTTCAAACGTCATAGTGCCGACATCAAAAAGAGAAAGCCTTTTTGCCGGTGACGGTAACCTTTCGGGATAGGTCAGCGCAAACTGTATCGGTATTCTCATATCGGGTACGCCCATCTGACCTATGACCGAGCCGTCCTCAAACTCGACCGCAGAGTGCAAAATGCTCTGTCTGTGACCATTTTTCAGGTGTAACTCCGAACAGCCATACCGCCTCTATAAGCTCAAGCCCCTTGTTCATAAGCGTTGCGCTGTCTGTTGTTATCTTCTGTCCCATGTTCCAGTTAGGGTGCTTCAGCGCCTGTGCCTTTGTTACTGTTTTCAGCTTTTCATAGCTGTATCCGAAAAACGGACCGCCCGATGCCGTCAGAAGTATCTTATTGATCTGTCTGCTGTCCTCTCCATTTAGTGACTGGAAGATCGCACTGTGCTCACTGTCGACCGGAAGGATACGCACGCT
>USBP01000169.1 GCA_900552985.1 uncultured Oscillospiraceae bacterium | reverse complement strand
TTTTGATCCACGGTCAAATAGGTTCCCGCCTGCGCAGTCGATCGCAACCGTCAGCGGGAAACATGTGAAATGCAGCCTCTTGACCGATTCGCAGCCCAGGTCCTCATAGGCGATCACCTCGCACGCATCCACGCATTTTGCCGCCAGCGCGCCGGCCCCGCCTACCGCGCAGAGATAAACGGCATGATTGCGGCAAATCGCCTGGCAAACCTCGCGGCTGCGCTCTCCCTTGCCGATCATTGCCGCAAGCCCGCGGTCAAGCAGGGCAGGGGTGTAAACATCCATCCGCCCGGAGGTGGTCGGCCCGCAGCTGCCAATGGGAAGCCCTGCGGGAGACGGCGTCGGCCCGGCGTAATAAATAACCGCCCCCTCCAGCGCAAAGGGGAGCGCTTCCCCCTGCTTCAGCGCCTGCGCCATCCGTCTGTGCGCGGCGTCACGCGCAGTATAGGCTGTGCCGGAGAGCAGCACCCGGTCGCCCGCGCGCAGGGAAGCAGCGGCTTCTTTTAATTGCGCGCAATCCAGCTGATAGACCGCCATGCGCACGCCTCCTTCTAAAAGATCAATTTTACAAATTTTTATTCGACTGTCCGGCAGCGGTTTGCCCTTGCGTCATGTTTATTTGGAAAACATGCTGTCATCTGATATCACATCTACAAAACGGCTGTAGTCAATGCCGCTCTCCGGCGAGCGGGACGGTTCCGGAGAGGCTGGCTCGTCCATGCTGGAAAGGGGAGCGGCGGCCGGTTCTGCGCCGGGTTCGCCGGATGTGCCGGCCGGCCCGGTGGCCTGTATCTGCTCTGACCCCACAGAGGGGGCGGGAGATGCCTCTTCCGGCGGCGGAGCCTTTCCGTCGGCCTGCCGCCCAGCGTCGGCGTCCGCCTGCGGAATGACCATCTCATCGCGCAACGCCTGCTCGGCCTCCGCCACATTGCGGCGGATATTCGCCTGCAACTGTTCGCCGGCATCCTGAAGAGAGGCTGTCAGCTCCTGAATCTTGCCGGAGACCTCCTCAAACAGGCTCTGATACCGCCCCTGTGCGGATTGCGCATCCACAGAGAGGATATTGATGTGGTTTGTGGCCTGGTCGATCGCCAGGGAGGCCTGCTGTGTGATACGCTCCGCCTCCTGACGGGCCTGGGACACAATGCGGTTTGCATACATATGCGCGCTCACCATGAGGGAACCAATCTGTGTTTCTACCGCCTGTAGCTTGGCTTTATCCGCTTCATAGCCAGCAAGACGGGCGCTGAGGCGGTGCGCCTCTTCCTCTGCCAGACGCGCACTCTTTTCAAGGCCCTGGCGCTCCTGCGCCATGCGGGAGGCCTCCTCCGTTTTTTGCCCCAGCTGCGCCTCCAGCACCTGAATGCGCCGCTGCGCATCCTGCAACTGGCGTGTGGCCTGCTCCAGCTTCATGCCGTTTTCCAGCGAGGATTGCTTCATCATCTCGATATACCGCAGCACATCTTCCTTGTTAAAGCCGCCGACTGCGGCGTTGCGGAACAGGGCTCCCTCTCCCATTGCGCGCGCCTCCCGTTTGCTACATTCTTGTTTTATTATAACAGCAGACGGCGGCAAAAACAACCGCCGTTTTCCGCTTTTTTCATATTCAATGAATCATAAGGCGCCTTATGCTCAGAATGCTGGAAGTTGGAGCTTGGACGTTGCCTGGAGGTTAAAAAGAAAGCCGAAAGGCTTGCGTAACGCTTCTACGGCGCAAGCCTCTGGCTTTATCCTCTGCTCGCTGAAATGGCGGCCGCGCCATGTGCAGATGGGGCTCAGATCGCCTTCTCCAGCTCTTTTTTCAGCCGGTCGATGATTCTCTTCTCTAAACGGGAAATATAGCTTTGGGAGATGCCGAGCATATCCGCCACCTCCTTTTGCGTATGTTCCTTTTCTCCGCCGATGCCGAAACGCATGCGCATAATCAGCCTTTCTCGCTCCTCCAGCCGGCCGACGGTTTCCAGCAGCAGGTTACGCTCATCCTCTACCTCTATGCCGGTATTGACTGTGTCGGGGTCGCTGCCAAGCACGTCTGAGAGCAGGAGCTCGTTGCCGTCCCAGTCGATATTGAGCGGCTCGTCGATAGAAACCTCGGAGCGTTGTGAATTTGTTTTGCGCAGATGCATTAAAATTTCGTTTTCAATGCAGCGGGAGGCATAGGTGGCCAGCTTGATATTACGTGTCGGACAGAAGGTGTTCACTGCCTTGATAAGGCCGATGGTGCCGATGGAGATCAGATCCTCAATGCCGGTGCCGGAGTTTTCAAACTTGCGCGCGATGTAAACGACCAGACGGAGGTTGTGCACAATCAACTGCTCACGCACGCTTTCATCTCCCTGGGCGAGCCGCCCGATCAATCGGGCTTCCTCTTCCTTGCTCAGCGGAGCGGGCAAAGCCTGAGGGCCGTTGATATAAAAAATGATCCGTGTATGGCAGAACAACCTATATAGGTGGCAGAACAGCTTATGTAACACGGTTGCCATGACAGATTCCATCTGGTTTGCCTCCCTGTATCAGGCTGATGTTAAGCAGCGCTGAGAATTCTCCGCTGGATAAGCGCTCTCTGACGACGGCGACCAGTACATCCCGGGTTTCCGTTTGCGTTTGGCCGTCGCTGATGATAACCCGGTCCGGCCGAAATGCGGGCAGCAGGCCGGTCCCTCCGACGGAATGATAGGGAATCAGGCGAAAGCCTGCCGCAGCCGCCTCCGACGGCGCCAGGAGCTCTGATGGGCGGCGTTTGAAAAGCTCCTTCAGGCTGGGGGGCAGCAGCTGCTGGGCGCAGGCGTATTCCAGCAGAATGACCGGCGTATCGCTAAAGCAATCCGACAGGCTGTTGCCGGTATCCAGCAGAGCTCTGGTACGCAGCGCTTTGCCGTCCAGCTCAATTTGCAGGCTGTAGATCCGGTTTTCCGGCGCGCGGCGCCGCAGGATTCTGGCGAATAGGGTCAACAGGCCATAACAGACCGCCGCTGTCAGGATCAAAACCGGTACACTGATATTAAAATAAACCGCTCCATTTTGATAGACCATGCCTTTTGGGCGGAGCAGCAGCCACAGCGCCATCATTGCCCCGGCAAACACAAAGTTTGCGGTCAGGAAACAGGCGGTGAGCCGAACGAAATGCCGAAATCCCCGCACAGGGTAAGCCGCCAATACAATGGTAATGCAGAACAGGGCCTTTAGCAGCACAGAGGCAGGGGCGGGCAGCTCCGGCAAAAAAATGACCAGGGAATAGATTGCTCCCAGGCAAGCGCCTGCGAGCAGCCGCCATCGCCGCACGCTCTGCCGGAGCAGGCAGGCGCCGGAGAGCAGCAGAAGATAATTGAGGATCAGGTTGAGTGCGAGCAGCACATCGACATACACCACCTGCGACATGCCATCGCCTCCTCAAAGACCTGATGGCATTATTATAAGCCTCTGCTGCGCTGCTTTTCTGTCGGTTTTGGTCATGCAATCCGAATATGGAAGAGCTTTTGCAAAGGGCGGATCACCAATTTTGCGGGCCCCGATTGCCTTAAAATTTTTTCCATTGTTTCCCTGCATATTTTGCAGGAACGCGCCCATACTATCCGTGAAACCATTGAAGGAGTTGAAAAGATTGCTGGATCGAATTTCTCTGATCCTCGTTGTGATCGGCGCGATCAACTGGGGAAGCATCGGCTTGTTTAAGTTTGACATCGTCGCGTGGATTTGCGGTGGGCAGGGCGCAATTTTGAGCCGTATCATCTATACGCTGGTCGCTCTTGCGGGTATTTGGTGCCTGTCGCTTCTCTTTCGTGAAAACGAAGTTCTGGAAGTCCATAACGGGGAGCAATAAAGAACCTTTTCCCAAAGGCGAACGCTCTGTATGCCCTGCCGCGTCAAAGAGGCGGCAAAGGCCTACAGGGCGTTTTTATCCTTTTTTCATTGCCGGCGCGCTTGACATACCGCAAGCCAATATCCATCCGCAAAATTACGGCATGTAAAATAAAAGCCTTCCTGATTGGAGCGCACCGTTCCATCCGGCGAGAAGGAAAAGGAGATTTTATTGAGATGGGCGCCAAGCCCCGCGCCGGTGCATTTAACAAAGCTCTCCTTGAGCGTCCACAGCCGGCAGAACAGCTGTGATGGATCCCTGCTTTGCGCAAGCAGCGATTGCTCGGCCTCACTGCATACCCGCCCTGCCAGTTGGGGGCGGTATGCCCTCTGCTGCTCGATATCGATCCCGACCGGCCGGTCTGACACGGCGCACACCGCATAATGCCCGGAGTGGCTGATGTTGAAAAACAGGTTTGGAGCGCCGCAGAGCTCCGGCTTCCCGTGCGCTCCCCTGCTGATGGAGATGGCGCCGGGCGGGCAGCGCAGCGTCTGTGCGAGCATGGCGCGGGCCAGAATTTCGCCGCACAGGGAGCGGTCCCGCACGCTGGCAGCTCGCCTGGAGAGCAGGTCGCTGCGC
>USBP01000168.1 GCA_900552985.1 uncultured Oscillospiraceae bacterium | reverse complement strand
GCAGCCTGGCCGCCGCTGTTGCGCCGCCTGCAACGCCGCCGATGATGACAACCTTCATAGGGACCCCATCCTTTCCTTCTCTATAATCGCCCGAACCGGCAAAAGGGGGCCGTGCAGGCCCCCGGTAAATGCCGCCTGTTATTTCAGCATGGCCTCCAACGCGTGCTTTGGTTTGACGCCCACGGATGTAGCAACCGGTCGCCCACCTTTAAAGAGCACCAGCGTAGGGATGCTCATCACACCGAACTGGCTGGCCAGCTCCGGCTGCTCATCCACATTCACCTTGCCGACCACAACCTCACCGCTGTGCTCGTCGGCCAGCTCATCGACCACGGGGGAAAGCATCCGGCACGGGCCGCACCAGGACGCCCAGAAATCCACCAGCACCGGCTTGTCAGAGGCCAGCACCTCGCGTTTAAAATTCTCCTGTGTAAGCGTTAAAACAGACATTCTGATAACTCCCTTCCTTTCAGGCTGTGCGCCTTTGTGTAGCACCGGCTGCCCGGTACACCTATAGGATATGCCAAAACACCCGCTGTTTCCGTGACGAAATCACATTTCGCCGGCAAAGCCTTTGAAACCCGTTTACCGCAGGCTGCCCTGCGCCAGCTTTGCGAGCCGCACGGCATCCAGCACAGCTACGCTGCCGCGCGAAAGCGCCACTAGCCCCTCTGATTGAAAATACTTGAGCATGCGCGTGACAACCTCCCGCGCGCTGCCAAGGTGCTGCGCAATCTGCTCATGGGTAAGGCGAAGCGTGCCCGTGCCATCCAGCGCGCTCTCCTCCAGCAGGAATGCCGCCAGCCGCGCATCCAGCCGTTTATAAAGGATTTGATCCAACAGCCACATCACATCGGAAAAGCGGGTGGCCATCAATTCATTGGTGTAATTTGCCACCGGGGCGGATTGTGCCATTAGCTCCTGATACACCTGCGGCGGGATGTGGAGAACCGTGCTATCCTGCTCTGCTGAAATGGTAATATCAAACTGGATACTGTTCATGATACAAGCGGCAGAAAACAGGCACATATCGCGCTCCAGCAGACGGTAAAGCGTCACCTCCCGCCCCTCGTCGGATACGATATAAGCGCGCAGCCGGCCTTCCAAAACGAGAAAAAGGCCCACACAGTCCTCTGAGCCATTGTGCAGGACCGCCCCCTGCGGTACATGCCGAATGGAAGCAGCGTTTTGCAGCGCCAGCCGCTGCGGCCCGGTCAAACTCCGCCAAAACGGAAAGTACTCTGCATATTCCATCCTGATACGCCCTCCCTTCAGGCACAAAAGCACTGCCCCTTTTTTCTTCATCATAGAATGCTTTCACCACTCTGTCAAGCGGCGAAATATTAGCACTCACAATAAGAGAGTGCTAATATTTACAATTTATTCATAGCTCATGTATTGTTTTTTAACAATCCGGGGGTACACTAAGAATTGTTCCAAGGGGAACAAGAGACAAGGCAAAATAGATGAAGGAAGACGGTTGCAATGTTTTAGTTGGTCTCTTCAAAAGCAAAAAGCGATCAGTCAGCGAATGAAATTTTTTAGGAGGTATGCTTTATGTTTGATCTGATGCCTTTTGGTTATGAAAGAAGTTTGCTGGATTCCTTTGACAACTTTGAGAAAGAGTTTTTTAAAGGCATGAACCGCTCGTTGGCGAGCTTCCGCACCGATATTCAGGATAAAGGCGATCATTACGTTCTGGAAGCGGAGCTGCCGGGCTTTGCCAAGGAGGATATCCATATTGACCTGGATGACAATTACCTGACCATCCACGCCGAGCATAAAGAGGATCAGGAGGAGAAGGACGACAAAAAATCCTATCTGCGCAAGGAGCGCTATTACGGCGCTTATGAACGCCGCTTTGACGTCTCCGGTATCGATGTGGACGCCATCAAGGCCGGCTATGAAAACGGCGTGCTGAAGCTTACGCTGCCCAAGGCCCCTGAGGTCAAGCCGGAAGTCAAAAAAATTGAAATCCAGTAAAATGCAACGGAAGCCGCGAAAAACGGCTTCCGTTTTTTTCGGATTACCACGCCGGGCAGGCTGCGCATTGCGCATACCTGCCCGGCTTTGATGCTTTTAGGCCCTCTCCGTTTCATCCGACGCCTTCACGCGGAACAGCTTCACCCCATGCTTTGGGATATAGCCGGCAAGCATATCCTGCACCTGTGCCCTGTGCCCTGTCCAAAGCTCCTTCACCTCATACCGGTCTGCAACCGGCAGGCTGGTAAAGCCTTCGTTCGCCAGCGCGCGCAGGCTGATCTCCGCCTGTTTTTCCGACGGCCCCTTGTTAAAGAAGCAAACTGCAAGCTCCCCATTCTCCAAGGGCTTAACGAGGATATCGGTCAAACCATCCCGACGCACGCGGCGGCACTGCACGCCCAACGGATCCTGATCGATCGCGATTACCTCACGGTTTGTGAGGATGGCAAGCGTTTTATTCCCGCTATCGACCGTTCCATCCGCCTTGATGAATTTTCGGATATCGTTGCCGAGAATCAGCGGCGCAGCCATCATACACCAGAGGGTAAAGTGCGCTTTGTTTTCATCAAAGGTCAGGTTCCCATTGCCGACCTCCAACATATCCGGGTCGTTCCACCCCCCTGGCCCCGCATATTCATGCAGCTTTACATTGTGCTCATAGATACCAAGTATGGACAGCCAGTTGGCCTGGATATCCGGCGTTGTCCGCCAAAGATTGCCGGCCTCACGGCCCCAACGGTACGGCTTGTTCCAGCCCCATTCGCAGATGGAGTAAACAATCGGCTTCTCTGCCTGACCGGTGCGCTGTGCATACTCTCTGGTTGCTTTTTTGAGCATGCGCCCCATATTCTTGTATTGCAATGCCGCACTGTCAAAGCGGGAGGCCACGGGGTTGTAAATCTGAATGGTGTTTCCGCCTGCGCGGAGTTGCACGCGCACCTGAATACGCCCCGTCGCACTCCAGGATTTGGTGGGCGGCACGTTCACATGGTGGTGTTCCCTGCCGTTGACGGTGACCACGCAGAATTTATCCGTGTTATCCTTTTTACGCAGGCCAATGGTGAGCACATACTCCCCCGCCTCCTCCACCTCGACATTCTGGAAGGTGATGGAGCCCTGATTCGCATCCAGGCCCGCAACATATTTGCCGCTGTCAAGCGCCTGATCCTCCACAACGTGGGCCCTGCCCTCCAAAACGGCGGCCTCCGCCTGAATGGTGAGCCGGTCACGCTCCCCAGCGCGGCCAATCATAATTTTATCGATACAGGGGGCCTTTGTGGGGAGCGGTTCATTGTGGCAGAAATCATATTTAAAGTATTCCACCCCCCATTCGGCAAGCGTGCGGGCGTCTATCTCTTCGTGGCCCAGAGACGCGGGCAGATCCTCACAGGTAAGCGTACCGTTGGAGGTGTAGAGGCCGAGCTTCATCCCCTGTGCGTTCACATCCTCTACCAGCTTTTTCATCCCGCTTGGAAAATTTGTGAGATCGCCCTGGAGGCGTCCCGCCTCATCCCGGATGGAGGACTGCCAGCAATCGTCCAGATTCAAATATTGATAGCCTGCCTCCACCAGGCCGCATGCCTTCATGGCAGCGGCGGTCTCGCGGATAATCTGCTCGTCAATCTTCTGCCGGAAGGTGTTCCAGCTGGACCATCCCATGGGAGGCGTCAGCGCCACGCCATTGTCATAACGCCTGGTTGCCGTGACATGCAGCTTGGTTTGGGCAGCCAGCTTTTTGGCCACACAGAGTGGGCAGATATCCTTTTTCTTCAGGTATGCGCCGCCCGCAGCGGCGCCGGCAGACAGTGCAGCAAGCGCTGTAAGCGCGGCGATTGTTTTTGCTTTCATCAAAAACCATCCTTTTTCAATTGTTATCCAATGCCGGCCGGCATTAATAAAAGAACTTTCGGGAAAGCCACGCGCGCAGCCGTTTATTGCGCGCCACCGCAATAAAAAAGCCAATCAGCGCCAGGCAGCACACCACAATGAGCAGGGAATACCGCACCGGCATCCTGGTGTGGAAAAAAAGGCTGAACAGCACGTCGGCATATACCGCGTACAGCGCGATCTCCAAAAGGGCCGCAATAGAGATATAGGGCCAATCGCGCCGCTTCCGCCCGAGCCAGGAAATCATAAACAACGCAATGGCCGAAAGCCCCAGGATCAGAGGCAGCCCCAAACGCAGGAACCATCCCCGCTGCCCCCAGCCAATCACATAGAACAGCAGCGCATACAGTGTACCTGCCAGCGTATCTAGCAGCCAAAGCAGGTGCGGGCGGGGCCGTTCCATTAAAAACGGCACAATAAACAGCACCCAAAACAGCAGGCTGGCCGACACCACATACACAGACCACAGCCCACCGCCTAGCATCAGCAGGTTGGCCACCCCGCACACCAGATTGGGGATAAGCAGCACCATTGAAACAATAAAGGCGATATACCGGCGGTTCGCCCC
>USBP01000167.1 GCA_900552985.1 uncultured Oscillospiraceae bacterium | reverse complement strand
GGCTCTCCTGAATGAGCCACAGGCCTATGATATTTTTCAGGAATGTGGCCGTGCCCTCCACGCCGCGTTCATTGGTAATATTCAAGGCGGCGGAGGTTTTGTTGATGAGCGGCCGCTCCAGCTCCGTGCCGAATAGCGACCACGTGCCGCAGCTGATGAAGAGGAAATCCTTCTCCTGCGTGGGGATAGCGGCAACGGCGCTCTGTGTATCATGCGAAGCGGCCGCCACAACCTGTGCGGGGGGCAGCCCCAGCTCCTCACAGATGGATTCCTCCAGCGTGCCGACGGCGGCACCGGGCAGGAGGATGGGGGTAAACAGCCGCTCCGGCAGCCCGAGACGGGCGAGCACCTCCTTTGACCAGCCGGTTGTTTTCGCATCCATCAGCTGCGAGGTGGAGGCGATGGTGAGCTCTGTTTTCTTTTCGCCTGTCAGCAGGTAATTAAAAAGATCCGGCATAAACAGCAGTGTCTGCGCCCGCTCGAGCAGGGAGGGGCGCTGCTTTTTCAGCGCCATAAGCTGAAAAACGGTGTTGAGCTCCATGAACTGAATCCCCGTCAGCCGGTAGAACTCCTCCTGTGGGATTTTTTGGAAGCTCTCCTCAACCAGCCCTCTCGTGCGCTGGTCGCGGTAGTGGACAGGGTTTTCCATCAGGCAGCCATCCGCATCCAGCAGGCCAAAATCCACGCCCCAGGTGTCGATGGCCACGGTGTCAAAGCCGCCGCGCTGCTTTGCCTGGAGCAGGCCCTGCTTGATCTCATAAAACTGGCGCGGTAAATCCCAATACAGCGTCCCGCGCATTGCAACAGGATCGTTGGAGAACCGGTGCACCTCCTCCATTTGGATGCGCTCGCCGTCAAACGCGCCTAGGATGGCGCGCCCGCTCGATGCGCCGAAATCAAAGGCCAGCGCGCGTGTTTTGTGCTGCATACAATCCCCCCTTATTCTGTGACGACGCCTTTTTTGAGAATGAGATTGGCATAGAGGGCGGTTTCACCCGTCGCAACAATGGCGTAGGCCTTTCTTGCGCGCTCATAGAAGGCGAACCGCTCCATCTTTTCTGTTTGCACATTGCTCTGGTGTGCATCCAGAATGGCGCGGTATTTCTCCCAGATTACTGGGCGGGGGTCGCCCTGCGTCGTCTCCATCAGGGCGACGGGGGCTTCCACATAGGTATCCAGCGGCATGAGCGTCAGGATTGCGTCCAGCAGCTCCGGTACGCCGTGCCCATCGCAGCGCACAAGGCGCTGCGCATTGCTCGCAGCGGGGAAATTCCCGTCCCCTAGGACGAGCTCGTCCCCATGGCCCATCTCCATCAAAATTTTCAACAGCTCCGGGGGTAAAATGCTTGGAATCCCCTTTAACATGGAACCATTTCCTTCCTTTATATATAATAAAACCCTTTAACTCGCTGTGCGGAGTGTTCCGCTTTTCACAGCTGAATCACCGTACAGCGCTGCCTTCCGTGCTTGAGGGGAAGGCCCTCCGGCTTCTGCAGAGCGCCCCTGCAGGCCGCAATTTTCCGCTCTATTTCTCCTCCCGGTAATGCTTAAAGCCTGGGTGCCGGCCTGTGACGCCGTACCCCTCCCGCATGGAGCAGAGCCGGTCAATATTCTCACGGGAGATTTCCCGCTCGCCGCCGAGCAGATGCGCAACCAAGCTGATTTTTGCGTTGAGCTCCAGCGTCTCCATCCGGTAATAGGCGGTGATGAGGTCGCAGCCGACCGTCAGCGCGCCGTGGTTCATCAGCAGCAGCGCGTCATGCTCCTGCAAATAGGGAGCAATAGCCTCCGGCACCTCATAAGTGGAGGGGGTGCCATATGGCGTCACAGGCACGCTGCCGAGCGTCAGCACCGTTTCGATCATGTTGTAGCGGTCCATATCCAGGTGCGCCACAGCAAAGCCGGTCGCCGTCGGCGGATGGGCATGGACGACCGCGCCCACATCCGCGCGCTCCTGGTAGCAGCGCAGGTGCATCTTGATCTCAGAGGATGGGCGGTAGCCCGCCAGCCCCTCCAGCACCTCGCCCTGCGCGTTGATGCGCACAAGCTTTTCCGGCGTGATAAAGCTTTTGCTGATGCCGGTTGGCGTGGCAAAGAAGGTGCCATCCTCCAGCTTGACGGAAACATTGCCGTCGTTCGCGGCCACCCCCCCAAGCTGCCACATCTTGTGGCAGACATCGCAGATTTGTTCCTTGCATTCCATTTCGTTCATCAAAAAATCCCCCTTATCATCTACGGGCGAACCGCCCGAATATCACCCCTGCCAGCAGAAGGTCATGGTCGCCTGTGCAGGCACGGTGGCGGAAAACGTCTCCTCGCCATAGGCGACGCAGATCGTCTTGGCCATGCTGTTATTATTGATGGCCACCATGGCGACCGTACCATCCGGATTGCGAAAGACGACGTTATTCATCCCGCTGATGGTGGAATCGCTCATCAGGCGGACGGCTCCGGGCCGGATGAATTTGCTAAAATGGCCAAGCGCATAATAATCCAGGTTATAGGTAACCTGCTTTGTCTGCTGGTTGACGGTCACAACCCCGCGGCAGGTGCTCCGCTCCGAGGTTGGGAGCACAGGGCCGTTATTCTCATCCAGCGCCAGGTTCCACAGCACAAAGGTGCGCGAATGGTTGCGCAGCGCCTGAATCCCCATGCCAACCGTGCTGGGGAAGCCGCCGGAGAAACTGCCGCCATCCACCCATTCTCCGCCGGAATCCTCGGTAAAATAAATCTCCTTCTCCGGGAACAGGCTTTGAATCAGCGATTGCGTAGAGGGGCTGCCCCCATACACATGCCAGGCAGAGCCGCTAACATAGCGCCCTGCGCAGGAAAGCACTGTTTTTGCATAAGCGGCGTTATCCCAGTTATGGTCATAGCAGAGGATTTTTGTAGAAAGCCCCGCCTGCTCAAAAGCCGGGCCAAGGTGGTTGTTGATAAAATCCACCTGCTGCACAGCGCTCATCCTCATACCGGGATAGGTCTCCGGCGCGTAATTGGGCTCGTTCTGCACGGTGACGGCATAAATCGGGATTCCTTCCCGCTCATATGCCTCAATAAATTTTACAAAATAACGGGCGTAAGCATCATAACAGGAGGGGCGCAGGATTCCGCCCTTGCTGCCCGTTAGGCTCTGCCCCGTTTTCATCCAGGCGGGCGGGCTCCAGGGCGTTGCCATAACCGTAAGCTCCGGGTTCAGCGCCTTTGCCTGCCGGAGCAGAGGCAGGATATCCTCCTGGTCATGCGCAATTGAAAAATTTTTTAACGCATAATCGCTTTCCCAGGCGGGCATATCGTCGTATGTATAGGCTTCACGTGCAAAATCGCTCGCTCCCATCGGCTGGCGCATAAAGGAAAGGCCGATCCCCTCCTCCTGGCTGAAGAGCGCGCGCATAAGCGAGCCGCGCGCCGGTTCCTCCAGCACCTGATGGATGAGATACGCAGAGGAATCCGTAATGGACGCGCCGAACCCTGCAATGGATTGCCCGGTCTGAGCGGGATAAATCTGAATCCGGTCTCCCTCGCTCCCGCCCGGAGAAATGGCCCCCTGGGTCTCTAGCAGGTGCGCCTGATCGTTGCTGGTAAGCACTGAGGAAACATCAGATGCTATTTGATATGTGCGGTCAGCCTGCGTCAGGGAAAAGACGGGTTCCTCAGGCGGCCGGATGCCAAAAATCTGATCTCCCGCCAGATTGCACAGGGAGATGACGGCCGTCAGTAATATCGATAAAATCCGCCCTGCTGCTTGCAGCATACAATATCGCTCCTTTGGCATCCGTGCGCACAGATGCTGTCTATGCTTTCTCTACAAAAATAAGCTGTGCAAAAGCACAAAGAATATGGGAATATTATAATATATCCGATTGATTTTTACAATCCGTTGTTTGTATTTTTTAAGCGTCCATCTCCACAGCCAGGCAGCCGCCGGAAAATCGAAAACGATTGTGAACAGGGCTGCGCAAAGGTTTTACAAAGTGTTCATAATTGAAATGTTGACAAGGTGAAAGGCCCGATGTATAGTATATGTTAGTTAGCACTCATAGTAATTGAGTGCTAACGCTCTTGAAAAATGACTGGCCTTTTTTGAAAAGGAATGGAGGTGACCGGCAGATGGAATTGAGCGAGCGCAGGCAGCGCATTCTTGCGGCAATCGTCGAGCAGTTCATCGCTTCCGGCGAGCCGGTCGGCTCTAAAGCCCTGTGCAGCCTGTTTGAAATGTCGGTTTCCTCCGCGACGATCCGCAACGAGATGGCGGCGCTGGCGGAGCTGGGGCTGATTGAGCAGCCGCACACCTCGGCAGGGCGCGTGCCCTCGCATCTGGGCTATCGCTATTATGTCGATCACCTGATGAATTGCCGTGCGCTGGGCTCCAGGCAGCGGCGCGCGCTGGAGGAAAGCATGGCCGCGCACTCCGGCGATCCGGAACAGATTCTGGAGCAGGCGGGCG
>USBP01000166.1 GCA_900552985.1 uncultured Oscillospiraceae bacterium | reverse complement strand
GGAATGGTAATCTTTACCGCGAACTGACCTTCACTCCACAAGACGAACATGCCTCGTTTTCATTATATGAAAATTTTTTCTTTTAACCACCCAGATAGGCCTTGCGCACCTGCTCGTTGTTGCGCAGTTCCTCCGCCTGGCCGCTCATCGTGATATTTCCAGTCTCCATCACGTAAACACGATTGGCAATCTGCATGGCCATTTTGGCGTTTTGCTCCACGAGCAACACTGTCACACCGCCTTTGTTAACGTCCTGTATGATCTGAAAAATCTCCTCCACCAGCAGAGGGGAAAGGCCCAGGCTGGGCTCGTCCATCATAATGAGCTTGGGACGGCTCATGAGCGCGCGGCCCACGGCCAGCATCTGCTGCTCGCCGCCGGAGAGCGTGCCGGCCACCTGCCTGCGCCGCTCCTTAAGGCGCGGCAACCGCTGAAAAATGCGCTCAAACTCCTCGCCTAACCGGCCGCGATCCTTGCGGGCGTAGGCTCCCATCTCCAAATTTTCCTGCACGGTCATCTTGGCAAACACACGCCGCCCCTCCGGCACCTGCGCCAGGCCGAGCTTAATAATTTTATGAGCACTGGTCGTGCGCAGATTCGAGCCACAAAACGTTATCTCGCCATTTTTGGGCTTAATCAGGCCAGAGATGGCGTGCAGCGTTGTGGTCTTGCCCGCGCCGTTTGCGCCGATCAGGGTGACGATTTCGCCCTCATTCACCTCAAAGGAAATCCCCTTGATGGCGTGAATCGCGCCGTAATATACATCCAGATTCCTGACGGTAAGCATCGCATCCATCCTTATTCCCCTCCCAGATACGCGGCGATCACCTTGGGATCCTTGCGGATTTCCTCCGGGGTACCCTCGGCGATGACACGGCCATAGTCGAGCACCACAATGTGCTCGCAAATGCCCATCACAAAGCTCATATCATGCTCGATCAAAAGGATGGAAAGGCCAAATTTATCCCGAATCAGGCGGATGCTCTCCATCAGCTCCTTTGTCTCCGTGGGGTTCATGCCTGCCGCAGGCTCGTCCAATAGCAGCACCTTGGGCGATGTTGCAAGCGCACGGGCAATTTCCAGCTTCCGCTGCTGACCATAGGGGAGGTTTTTCGCCAGCTCATACGCCTTATCGTTCAGGCCAAGCACCTCCAGCAGCGCATGCGCCTGATCGGAGATTTCTTTTTCCTCCCGGCGATAAGAGGGCAGGCGGAAGATGCCGGATAACACGGAATATTTCATCCGGCTGGTCATGGCGGTTTTTACGTTATCCAGCACGGTGACGTCCTTAAACAGCCGGATATTTTGAAAGGTGCGGGCAATGCCGTTTTGGGTGATCTGATAGGTTTTTTTACCGACGATATTATTACCCTCCAGCTCAATTTCACCATTTGTAGGGTAGTAAACATCTGTCAGCAGGTTGAATACAGTGGTCTTGCCCGCGCCGTTCGGCCCAATCAGGCCGATAATCTCCTTCTCATGCAGGCGGAAATGAACGCCCTCCAGAGCCTTCAGCCCGCCGAAGGTAATGCCGAGGTTTCGAGTTTCCAATACGGCTTTATTTTCTTCCATGGCGTTAGGCCTCCTTTCCGGGCGCGCCGCCTGCCGGCTGCTTCTTCTGCTTTTTATCGCAGATTTTGCCGATGATTTTACGAATGGAGAATTCATGCGTGCCCAGCAGGCCAGAGGGCTTAAAGAGCATCACGATGATCAGCACCAGAGAATAGATCAGCATGCGCTTATCCGAGAAGGAGCGCAGCATCTCCGGCAGCAGCGTAAGCACGGTCGCGGAGCAGACGGAGCCGGTGATGGAGCCCATGCCGCCGAGCACGACCATAATCAGGATTTCAACGGAGTAGTTAAAATCGAATTTGCTGGGATCCAGCACGCCGACATGATGCGCGTAAATGCCGCCTGCAACCCCTGCAAAGAAAGCGGCCACCACAAAGGCGAGCAGCTTATAATAGGTGGTGTTGATGCCGGAGGCCTCCGCCGCGATCTCATCCTCACGGATGGCGATCACCGCCCGCCCATGGCGGGAACGGATAAAGGCCAAAATGGCGACAACTGTGAGCGCCGCGATCACAAAGGTATAGGCGATCAGCGTATACTGGCCGCTGGGGCGCGGGATGCCTGTCAGCCCGGCAGCGCCGCCCGTAAAATCAACCGCCAAAATCAGCACACGGATGATCTCGCCGAAGCCCAGCGTAATAATCGCCAGATAATCGCCGCGCAGGCGCAGCGCCGGGATGCCGATGATCACACCGAACACCGCCGCCACCAGGCCGCCGAACAACAGCCCGAGCGGAAAAGCGGCGGCAGGCCGGAATTCATCGTGAACAACGCCGCCGAATAGGCGCCGACGCTCATAAAGCCCGCATGGCCAAGCACAAGCTGGCCCAAAAAGCCAGTTACCAGGTTCAGGCTGACCGCCAAAATGATATTGATGCCAATCAGCACTAAAATACCGGAATAGTAGGAACCGATCACGCCGGTTGCCACAGCGCCCATGATCGCGGCAAACAGCACCGCCACCCAGAGAGCGCTGAAAAGGTAGGATAACTTCCGTTGCTTTGACATAACGCGCCCCCCTTTAAACTTTTTCCTGCACGTTCTTGCCCAGAAGGCCTGCGGGCTTAACGAGCAGAACCAGAATCAAAATGCCGAACACCACCGCGTCGGAAATCTGCGAACCGCCGGCGGCAATGGTCAGGCTCTCCGCCACGCCAAGGATGTAGCCGCCCAGCATAGCGCCCGGGATGTTGCCGATCCCGCCAAGCACGGCGGCGACGAACGCCTTCAGCCCCAGCATACCGCCCATGTAGGGGGTGATCTGGTGGAAGGTGTTACAATAGAGCACGGCGCCTACAGCCGCGAGCGCAGAGCCGATTGCAAAGGTAAACGCGATGGTGGAGTTGGTGTTGATGCCCATCAGCTTTGCAGCCCCGGCATCCTCGCTGGTGGCGCGCATCGCCTTGCCCATCTTGGATTTATTAACGATGATTACAAGCAAAATCATCATGGCGACAGAGGTCAGTATGTTCAAAACCGTGCTGAAGCTCAGCTGAATGCTTCCCACTGTGATGACCTTACTGGGGAACATCACCGGCATGGACTGGGCGCTGGAGCTGAACCCGAGCTGAAAAAGATTTTGCAGGAAAATGCTCACGCCAATTGCCGTAATCAGCAGGGACAGCCGGGGCGCATTCTTCACCAGCAGGCGGTGATAGGCCAGCCGCTCAATGATGACGCCCAGCAGCGTACACACTGCAATGGAGAGAATAACCGCCCCCCACAGCGGCAGGCCGAGCTGCACCATCGCAACAAAAACAGCATAGCCGCCAACCATAATAATATCGCCGTGTGCAAAGTTAATCAGCTGTATGATGCCGTACACCATACTGTACCCCAGAGCCACCAGCGCGTAAATGCTGCCAAGGCCCAGGCCGTTGATGATTTGGACCAAAAAATCCATAAACGCACCTTCCTACTTCTGCGCCGCCGGTTCCCGGCAGGCTTCTCTTTTCCCAATCACTTTTACCCCGCACCACTACGCAAAGGAAACGGTGCGCATCCTGCGGCTTCAAGGCCTGCGCATCGTTTCCTTTGCGTAGAGGAATCGCCTTTGCGGGCTATTCGGCCCGCAAAGGCACAATTGCCAGCAGGGAATTACTCTTTGGAGAAGTTCTCCACAAACTTGTAGGCGCCGTTATCAATCCGGATGATAATCGCCTCTTTGACCACGTTGCGGTTCTCATCGAAGTGCATCTGGCCGGTCAGGCCGTTATATTCCAGCACCGTCAGCGCGTCAATGATCGCCTGCTTCTCTGTGGAGCCGGCGTTTTTGATCGCCTCAGCCATCATATAAGCCGCATCATAGCCGAGCACGGAGAACTGGTTCGGCTCCTCGCCAAACTTCTCCTTGTAGTTTTTGATAAAAGCCTGCACGCGCTCGTCGGTGCTCTCCGCCGTGTACTGGCTGCAATAATAAGCGCCGTTGACCGCATCCAGGTTGGATTTATCCACCTTGCCAATAACGCCGTCCCAGCCGTCTGCGCCGACAATCTGCGTGCTCAGGCCGATCTCCTTGGCCTGCACGGCGATCAGCGCCGCCTGCTCATAATAGGTGGGGACGAAGAGAACCTCCGGGTTCTTTGCCTTGATATTGGTCAGCTGCGGGCGGAAATCCACTGCGCCCTTTGCAAAGCCCTCATCCGCCACGACCGTAATGCCAAGCTCCTCAGCGGTTGCCTTGAAGGAATCCCGCAGGCCCTTGGAATAATCGTCGGAGGTGTCATAGATCACAGCAGCCGTCTTTTTGCCGAGCTTCTGCGCGTAGTTTGCCATAATCTCGCCCTGCTCCGGGTCGGTGAAGCAAACGCGGAACACATTTTTGCCTGCCTCCGTCACATTCAGCGCGGTGGCGGTAGCGGTCACAATCGGGATGTTGTCCGCC
>USBP01000165.1 GCA_900552985.1 uncultured Oscillospiraceae bacterium | reverse complement strand
ACGACCCGCAGGAGGGGCAATTTTCACAGCTGCCGCCACACAGGGAAACGCCTTTTTTCTTATCCCGCCGAAGCTTAATCAGGATCAGCGCCGCAATAGCGGCGATCAGCATCCCAATGAGAATTGTGCCCCAATTTGCAGCCAGAAAGCCCAGCATCTCCACTCACTCTCCTCTCTTAATGTATCTATGAAATCTGTTTTTTAGGCCTTCGCCTTTGCTTTTGCCTTGAGCGTATTGCTCTCCCGATAGGGACGCAACAGCAGGAACAGGAAGAGCGCCACGAGCGCAAAGGCTGCAATTGTGCCAGGTAAATTGCCGTGCCCAGTGAAGAACATGCCGAGCTGGTATACCACAAGGGCAACCGCGTAGGCAAAGCCGCATTGGTAGCCGATGGCGAACCAGGTCCATTTGGCGCTGTTCATTTCACGCTTGATTGCGCCGATGGCTGCGAAGCAAGGCGCGCACAGCAGGTTGAAAATCAGGAAGGAATAGGCCGCGAGAGGCGTAAAAGCGGCGCGGACATTGGCCCAGACCTGCCAGCCGTTTTCCGCAACCTCCTCAAATCCGCCGAAGAGGATGCCGAAGGTGCTGACCACATTTTCCTTCGCAATCAAGCCGGTGATGGAGGCCACGGCTCCCTGCCAGGTGCCCCAGCCCAGCGGCACAAAGATCCAGCGCAGCGCATTGCCGATGGCGGCCAGAATGCTGCTCTCCATTGCGACCATACCGAAGGAGCCGTTTTCCCACCCGAACGAGGAGGTAAACCACACCAGAATCGTAGAAAGCAGGATCACCGTACCGGCTTTTTTGATAAAGGACCAGCCGCGCTCCCACATGGAGCGGAGCACGCTGCCTGCCGTCGGCCAGTGGTACGCCGGCAGCTCCATTACGAACGGAGCGGGGTCGCCGGCAAACATTCTGGTCTTTTTCAGCATGATTCCGGAGACGATGATTGCAAAAACGCCGATAAAATAGGCGCTCGGCGCAACCCACCAGGCGCCGCCGAACAATGCACCCGCAATGAGAGCAATGATCGGCAGTTTGGCGCTGCAGGGGATAAACGTTGTCGTCATAATTGTCATCTTACGGTCGCGGTCGTTTTCAATCGTGCGGGAGGCCATAACGCCGGGCACGCCGCAGCCCGTGCCTATGAGCATTGGAATAAAGGATTTGCCGGAAAGGCCGAATTTTCGGAAGATACGGTCCATCACGAAAGCAATGCGCGCCATGTAGCCGCAGCCTTCCAAGAAAGCAAGGAAAAGGAACAGCACCAGCATCTGCGGCACAAAGCCGAGCACCGCGCCAACGCCGCCGACAATGCCGTCCAGCACCAGACCCTTCAGCCAATCGGCGCAGTTGACCGCATCCAGCCCACTTTCGATCAGCACCGGAACGCCGGGCACCCATACGCCGTATTCCGCAGGATCGGGTTCTTCCATTGAAGAAGCTTCCAGATATGTATTATAATCAACGGGGATTTCCTCCTCCACATTCCCCTCGTCATCATAGAGCCTGGCAGTGGCCGTCAACTCTGTAGCGGCGCCGGGGTTCAGGCCGGCCTCCTCTGCTGCGGCTTCAAACGCCTCTGCCTCCGCGCTGGGAATGACATAGTTATCGACCGCTTCAGAATAGGCGGAGGAGCCGATCCCAAACAGGTGCCAGCCGTCGCCGAAAAAGCCGTCGTTTGCCCAGTCGGTCGCCCAGGTGCCGACGGTGGATACGGATACAAAATACACAACGAACATAACAACCGCAAAAATCGGAAGCGCCAGCCAGCGGTTGGTTACGATCCGGTCAATTTTATCGGAAACCGTCATTTTTCCGGCATTCTTTTTACGATAGCAGCCCTTGAGGATGGATGCGATATAGAGATACCGTTCATTGGTGATGATGCTCTCTGCGTCGTCGTCCAGTTCCCTTTCCGCTGCTTTGATATCTTCTTCAATATGGGCAAGCACGGCTGGATCCAGCTTTAACTGCTCCAACACTTTTTCATCACGTTCAAAAATTTTGATCGCGTACCAGCGCTGCTGCTCTGCGGGCATCTCATGTATCGCCGCCTCCTCAATATGGGCGACCGCGTGTTCAACCGCACCGCTGAACGTGTGCTGCGGCACCGTTTTTGCACCCTTTGTGGCACGGATCGCCTCTTCTGCGGCCTCTATGACGCCGGCGCCTTTGAGTGCGGAGATTTCAACAACCTTGCAGCCAAGCTGACGGGAAAGCTCTTCAATATTGATTTGATCGCCGCTTTTTTTCACCACATCCATCATGTTGATGGCCACGACGACCGGAATCCCCAGCTCTGTGAGCTGCGTCGTCAGATACAGGTTGCGCTCCAGGTTGGTGCCGTCGACGATATTTAAAATCGCATCAGGGCGCTCATGGATAAGATAGTTTCGGGCTACCACTTCCTCCAGCGTGTAGGGTGAGAGGGAGTAGATACCGGGCAGGTCCGTGATGACTACATCGTCATGTTTTTTCAGCTTGCCCTCTTTTTTTTCTACGGTTACGCCCGGCCAGTTCCCCACAAACTGGTTGGCTCCGGTCAGCGCGTTGAACAGCGTCGTCTTGCCGCTGTTTGGGTTGCCTGCAAGAGCAATTTTGATATTCATTGCAATTCTCCCTTTCCAAATTTCGGTTAGTTAAAGCTAACCGATGCGTTCAAAAAAACGGGGCAATCGCCCTATTGGCATTCCTCCACCTCGATCATATCGGCGTCAGTCTTTCTGATCGAAAGCTCATAGCCCCGCACGGTGACCTCTACCGGGTCCCCAAGCGGCGCGACCTTACGCACATAGACCTGTACGCCTTTGGTAATGCCCATGTCCATGATCCTGCGCTTGACGGCGCCCTCTCCGTGGAGCTTTGTCACTGTTACCGTCTCGCCGATCTTTACCTGCCTGAGTGTTCTCACGCTGCTTCCTCCTTGTATCTTGCGCTTTCTATCACAATTCCACCCTGCAAGGAAGCAGGGCAGATGCTGTCCGCTGCACAGGCGCTGCCCGCAAGCCGGTTACAGATTGCTTCCGCCGGCATGGGCCTGCCTTGCGCAGCAGGCGCTTACACCATTATTTTACCCGCCATCTCCCGGCTGATGGCAACCCGGGATCCCTTCACATGAACGATCAGATTGCCTCCCATTGTGGAAACAACCGTCACGCTGCCGCCTGCAACAAAGCCCATGCTCTCCAGATGGCCTTGGATCTCCGGCTTACCGCCCACCTTACGAATGATGTTTTCCTCGCCAATGCTTGCCAATGTCAAAGGCATCATGAATCACTCCCACCTTTCAGCGATTGGTGAAACCCCAAAATAGAATTCCAACCGCATTCATGTTAGCATAAGCTAACTCAACTGTCAATCGTTTTTTTGGAAATTCCTTTGAAAAACAGATACTTTTTAATACCGGTTAATACCGGCCTTGAACCTCTAGAAAAGGCATGGCTGATGCATTTTCCCTGCAGCAACAGCTATGCCTTTTCGCTGCGCCATTGTTTTTTGCCGCAGCGGGTCGATAAGCGCTGAAAGCGACGCCTTACCAGCCGCTGATCCTGCCGCGCTGCATGGCGCCGATGAGCTTTTCCCGCAACGGCGCATATTCTGGTTCCAGAGAGTCAAGCAGCTCTTTGATGCGCTGGCGGCGCGTTGTACCGTCCACCGGGCAGCGGCTTTTCACGATGGGAAGCTGCTTTCGCTCTACGATCGAAGAAATCTCGCGCTCCCGGCTGAAAATCAAAGGGCGGATCATGGTCAGATCTTTGCGCGAAAGATAGGAGACCGGGGCAAAGCATTCCATCATGCCGCCGCCCAACAGGTTCATCATCAGTGTTTCCGCAGCGTCATCCATGTGATGCCCAAGCGCAATTTTGTTGCAGCCGGCGGCCTTTGCCTCGTCGTGCAGTATACCGCGCCGCATCCGGGCGCACAGGCTGCAAGGGTTTTTCTCCTGGCGCGTTTCAAAGAGGATGGAGCCAAGCTGTGTGCGCCGCAGGCGGTATACCACTCCCAACTCCTCACAGAGCAGGGCGATGGCGGAATAATCTGTTTCAGCGCCGCCGAAGCAGGGGTCGAGCGTCACGGCGGTGAGTTGAAAGCGCGCCGGATAGAACTGACGCAGCGCGCTCAGGCCGGTGAGCAGGGCGACGCTGTCCTTCCCTCCAGAAACGCCTACGGCGATCCGGTCTCCCTCCTGGATCATATCGTAGCGGTCGATTGCGCAGCGCATCTGGCCGAGCAGTTTTTGCATGGCACAGCCTCCTCTGTAACGGATGGGGCCCCTCCCGCGGCAAAATGCCGTGGCCGGTGCCTGCTTTATTGTAGCATACATTGGCCGGAAGTAAAGGGGCGGTTGGCGGAGCGTACCTCCCGCGCGCTGCGCTCACGCGGGATTGATGTGGAGAAAGCCGTGTGCTATACTAAAGAAAACCCAACCATCGAAGGAGGCCGCCAGGGTGAAAACAG
>USBP01000164.1 GCA_900552985.1 uncultured Oscillospiraceae bacterium | reverse complement strand
CCGCCATTTTGTCGCCGACGGAAATCTTGCGCTTCTGCGCGATATGGCAGCGAACCACCTTGTTGACGCCCGGGCTCAGCTCGTCGCTGTTGGCGCGCGTAAACTCCTCCACATCGACCACAATGCCGTATTCGCCGTGCGGCACGCGTAAGGAGGTGTCGCGCACCTCGCGCGCCTTTTCGCCAAAGATCGCTCGCAGCAGGCGCTCCTCTGCGGTGAGCTCCGTTTCGCCCTTGGGGGTCACCTTGCCCACCAGGATATCGCCGGAGTGCACCTCCGCGCCCACGCGGATGACGCCGAATTCATCGAGATGCTTGAGCGCATCCTCGCCGACGTTGGGGATATCACGTGTGATTTCCTCCGGCCCAAGCTTGGTATCGCGCGCCTCCGTCTCATATTCCTCAATATGGATAGAGGTAAACACATCGTCGCGCACCACTTTTTCATTGATGAGGACGGCGTCCTCGTAGTTATAGCCTTCCCAGGTCATGAAGCCGATAAGCACGTTTTTGCCGAGGCTGATCTCGCCGTTGGAGGTGGCGGGGCCATCTGCAATCACCTCGCCCGCCTCTACGTGCTGCCCGCGCTCCACAATAGGCCGCTGATTGATGCAGGTGCCCTGATTGGAGCGCATGAACTTGATGACGTCATAGGTGTCAATATCCAGGTCGCTCTTCTGGTCATCGGGTTTGATTTCAATCTTTTTTGCGCTGACGCGCGTGACCGTACCAGCGCGCTTCGCCAACACCGTAACCCCAGAGTCCACAGCCGCCTTATATTCCATACCGGTGCCGACAATCGGGGATTCCGTTTTCAGCAGCGGCACGGCCTGACGCTGCATGTTCGCACCCATCAGGGCGCGGTTCGCATCGTCGTTCTCCAGGAAGGGAATCATCGCTGTGGCGACGGAGACAACCATCTTCGGAGAAACATCCATGAAGTCCGCCTTAGAGCTTTCGATTTCAAGGAACTCATCGCGGTAGCGGGCGTTGACCTTCGCGCGGGCAAAACGTCCGTTTTCATCCAACGGCTCGTTGGCCTGGGCGACGATGTAGTCATCCTCCACATCCGCCGTCATATACACCACTTCATCCAGCACCACGCCGGTTTCCTTATCTACACGGCGGAAAGGCGCCTCGATAAAACCATATTTATTGATCCGCGCAAAGGTTGCGAGGTAGGAGATCAAACCGATGTTCGGGCCTTCCGGCGTTTCAATCGGGCACATACGGCCATAGTGGCTGTAGTGTACGTCGCGCACCTCGAAACCGGCGCGATCCCGGGAAAGGCCGCCAGGGCCAAGGGCGGAAAGGCGGCGCTTATGCGTCAGCTCCGCCAGCGGGTTGGGCTGATCCATAAACTGCGACAGAGGCGAAGAGCCGAAAAACTCCTTAATTGCCGCGAGCACAGGGCGGATATTAATCAGCGCCTGTGGGGTAACGGTGGCGCTATCCTGCGCCTGCAGGGTGGTCATGCGTTCACGCACCACGCGCTCCATGCGGGTAAAACCGATGCGGAACTGATTTTGCAGCAGCTCGCCCACAGAGCGGATACGGCGGTTGCCCAAGTGGTCGATATCGTCTGTTGTACCAATATCGTTTGCCAGGCAATCCAGATAGTTGATAGAGGCGAAGATATCATCGATGGTGATGTGCTTCGGGATCAGATCGTCACAGCGGCTCTTCAGCTCCGCGAACAGGGCGTCACGGTCATCCCCGCACTTTTCAAGGATTTCCATCAGGACTGTAAAACGCACCTTTTCGTTGATGCCGATATCCTCCAGCTCCTCCGTGGGGAAATCGACATACCCGCCGATGTCGACCATGCCGTTGGAGATCACCTTGATCTCCTTGCCATCCATATCCAAGTAGGCAACGCTCACGCCCGCCTGCTCAATCTCAGAGGCTTTGCCGCGCGTAATGAGCTCTCCCGCCTCGGCGAGCACCTCGCCGGTCGCAGGGCTCACTACCGGCTGCATGAGCCTATTGCCGGCCAGCCGGGCGGAGATGCCGAGCTTTTTATTATATTTATAGCGCCCCACGCGGGACAGGTCATAGCGGTGCGCGTCAAAGAACAGGCCGTCAATATGCGCCTGCGCGGTTTCCACCGTGGGGGGCTCGCCGGGGCGCAGCTTGCGGTAGACGGCGAGCAGCGCTTCCTCTGTATTCTGCGTTGCCTCGCGGGTATCGTGCTCCTTTTCCAGCGTGGCGAGGATGCGCTCATCATGGCCGAAATATTCGAGGATCTCCGCGTCGCTGCTCAGGCCAAGCGCGCGGATGAAGGTCGTGATCGGGATCTTGCGGTTTTTATCGATGCGGACATAGAACACGTCGTTCTGATCCGTCTCATACTCGAGCCACGCGCCGCGGTTCGGGATAATGGTGGAGGTAAAAAGTTTTTTACCGGTTTTATCGCGGCTCATGCCGTAATAGACGCCGGGGGAACGCACCAGCTGGGAAACAATCACGCGCTCCGCGCCGTTGATGACGAAGGTGCCGCTGTCCGTCATGAGCGGGAAATCGCCCATATAGACCTCATTCTCTTTGATCTCGCCCGTTTCCTTGTTGATGAGCCGCGCACGCACGCGCATGGGGGCGGCATAGGTGGCGTCGCGCTCCTTGCACTCCGCAACGGTATATTTCGGCTGATCGTCCATCCGGTAGCCGACAAAATCCAGCACAAGATTGCCCGTGTAATCCGTGATCTCCGCAATATCGCGGAAGACCTCCTTGAGCCCTTCGTTCAAGAACCACTGGTAGGAATTCTTCTGCACCTCGATGAGATTGGGCATCTCCATGACCTCGTTGATCCGCCCGAAGCTCATGCGGGTATTGTTGCCAAGCTGAACCGGTTTCACTTTCACCATAGGCTCATCACTCCGTTCTTTTTTTATCCCCGAGGGTATTGGTTCGTTTTATCCGGGCGCCGGCGGGGCTTCACGTATCTCTCGCCGCCGCTCCGCATAAAACTGGTATAAATCATTGACAAAAGGCCTTGCTTTTTTGTGCAGAACATGGTACAATCCATCTGACAAAAAGAGGGCTGGGCAGACAAAACGCCATTATATGCGGTAGATTATTATAAACTGGCTGTCAACCATTGTCAAGCATAAAACAGAAAAAAACGTTAAAAACCACCGTCAAAAATACTTTTGGCGGTGGTTTTTCAGTTTATTCCGCTTTTTTCCGCCGTTTTCAGGCATTGACGGAAGGTATACTGCCGGTTCCATTGTGCCGCCGTGCTGAAACGGCGCAGATGATTGATAGAAGCACCCCACGTCCGGGGGCGCTCATTCAAACAATCTGCGGTAGCGTGCTTCGTCGTAGCCGCTGACCTGACGCATCACATCCTCCAGCGTCTGCCCTCCCGCACGGATATCGTCGATACGGCAATCCCGGGCAATGCGCCCCGCCTTCAGAATCACAGCGCGATCAATAAACTGATCGATCTCATTGATTAAGTGCGTGGCAAGGAGGATGGTTTCACCGTCCAGCAGGCTATCCCCCATCAGGCGCAGAAAATCGCGGCGGGTAAACACATCGTTGCCGAGAAACGGCTCGTCCAGGAACAGATAGCGGCGGCCCTTGGAGAAGCCCAGGCTGATCTCCAGCTTTGCCTTTTGCCCGGTAGAGAAGCTGCGCGCCTTCTGCCTGAGCGGCAGCTCGAAATATTCCAGGAGTTTAAAATAGCGCGCGCGGTCAAAGCGATCATAAAACGCCTCCAGAAAATCCGCGTGCTCCTCCGGCGTCAGGAAGGGGAAAAACGTCCCTTGCTCCGTCATGAACGCGACCTGCCCGGCCGCCTGCAGCGCCGGCACACCGTCAATCGTCACACCGCCCCGCGTGGGGGGCATCAGGCCCGCTGCAATTTTCAGCAGAGTGGTTTTGCCCGCCGCGTTTTCGCCGAGAATGCCGACCACCTCGCCCGATTCTACCTGAAAATCGATCCCCTCCAGCGCCCAGGCGGCGCCGCCCGGGAACTGCTTGCCGAGTTGATTCACACAGATCAAAGCGCTTCTCCCCTTTCCTCCAGCTTCAGCTGCGTATACTCCCGACATACCGGCGTCATCGCGCGCAGATCCTCCTGCTGTCCGGAACGAATCGTGCAGAAAAATACGAGCTCTCCATCGCGATATACGCTCAGGCAGGGGAAAAGGGCGGTTTGCACGCGCAGATCCAGCTCATCCAATGAATTCTCATAATCGCGGTGGGCAAAGGAGAGAAGGTACAGCGTCCCATCCGTATAAAGAGCATCCTGCAGGTCAAAGGGTCTCTGACCACCCTCCGGCTTCGGCGGCGCCGCGAGCAGCTGCTCCACCACCACGCCGCGCTCCAAATCGATCACGTCGCATTGAAGCCCAGCTTCCTCTTCCGGCGGGGCGGAGTCCTGCCGCACGGAGAGCACAGCGTACCGGCCCTTGCACATAAAATAGGCAAATCCGTTACGCAGATCCTCCATATCCTCTTCCGCCCAGCCCGGAAGAGCGA
>USBP01000163.1 GCA_900552985.1 uncultured Oscillospiraceae bacterium | reverse complement strand
CCGCCGTGCCTCGACAACCGGCGGCATGCCTGTTCGCCCTGCCATTGGAGCGTCCGATTCCGTCTGACTCTTCCGCGCTTTAAACCGATGTGTACCCTTGTACACTGATGCTAACATAACTTTTTTCAAAAAACAAGTGGCGGGGCGCTTGAGATACGGCCGCCGCCCTGCTCAGCAGGTAAAGTCCCGTCTCAGATTCCACTTGCCGCTTTGCCGCCTCCAGGCATGTTCCGTTGCGCAGGCTCATAAAAATAACCGAAGGATAGGGCTGCCCGGCACCCGGCCCTTTTCAAAAAAACAAATGAGAACGGGCGGTGGCATACACGTTGCAGACAAAGGAGACCAGCCGGCTGAATATCGCACTCTCCATTATCATTTGCCTGGCGCTTGGGGCGCTGAGTGTTTTCGGCGTCGCACAAGGGGCTCAGGAGCATACAAGAAGAACGCAGGCCGCCCAGGCATCTCAAACGCAGCCCTCCGGCAGCCTCGCCCCCGCAGACACACAGGGCACAGCTGCGGCTACAGCAACAACGACCGCCTCCTATATCAAATGGGTGGAATTCAACGCCCCTTACGCCGCGTTAAATGATACTTTGGCCCTTGATATCAAAACGCATGAGGAGGGAACCCACATCAGCTGGATCGATTCGCTTGCATGGCTGGCCTGCAAAAACGGCGGTAACTGGAAGGGTTACCGTTCCGGCCAATTGCAAAAGCTTTTGGACACACTGGAGGAGGGGCAAACGGTTGACGACCTGATGCAGGGAAACCAATACTATCCCTACTATAAAAAAGCGTACACCGCCGTATTGGGCGGTATGGTGGGGGAATATGAAAAGGAAGCGCCGGACAAGGAGCACAAGGGCCAGAAAATCATCGTAAAAAAATATGGATTAAAGGCATACTGCCCCATTGCGGAAGGCTTCGGCTACAGCCACTACGACGATTTCGGCGATTCGCGCTCCTACGGTTACCGCAGACGGCACCTTGGCAACGACCTGCTTGGAGCCGTCGGCACGCCGATCGTCGCCGTCGAAGGAGGGATTGTAGAGGCATACGGCTGGAATCAATACGGGGGCTGGCGGCTTGGCATCCGCAGCTTTGATGGCAAGCGATCCTACTATTATGCGCATCTGCGCAAGGGGCACCCCTATCAGACCGGCCTTCAGCTCGGCTCCAAGGTGAAAGCAGGGCAGGTCATCGGCTATCTGGGTTCTACCGGCTATTCCACAAAGGAGGATGTCAACGGCATGACCAAACCGCACCTGCATATCGGGTTACAGCTGATTTTTGACGAATCGCAAAAGGAGGGCATCAATCAAATTTGGATTAATCTCTACCCTCTGATGGAGCTGTTAAACCGAAACAAAGCGACCGTTGTACGGGATGAGGAGGCGAAGGAATACTACCGGAAATATGATATCTTTGACCCCGCCTATCCAAAGGAGCTGCAGGAAAAGCCCAAAACGACCGCGCCGCCCTCCACCACGGCGCGGCCGCAGGCAACGCAGCAAACCACTGCTGCGCCGTAAAGCCCGGTTATTCTGCCCGCCGGGATTCTTCACAGATGCCTTGCCGGCCTGTCACAGCTTTTTAACGAACAGCGCCCGGATCGCGTTGAGCACCGCAATCACCATCACGCCGACATCTGCAAAAATCGCCAGCCACATATTGGCGATACCCAGCGCGCCTAACGCCAGGCAAACCAGTTTGACGCCAAGCGCAAAGATAATGTTTTGATAAACAATCCGCAGGCATTTACGGGAAATCCGAATAGCCTTGGAAATCTTCCGCGGGTCGTCATCCATCAAAACCACATCCGCCGCCTCAATTGCCGCGTCGGAGCCCATCGCCCCCATAGCAATACCGATATCCGCACGCCTGAGCACCGGCGCGTCGTTGATTCCGTCCCCCACGAAGGCGAGCTTTGCCTGCTCCGGCTTATGCCGCATGGCCTCCTCTACCTTTTCCACCTTACCGGCGGGGAGCAGTTCACTGAACGCCTCGTCAATTCCCAGAGCGTTCGCCACCTGGTCGGCCACGGCCTTCGCATCGCCGGTGAGCATCACCGTCTTTTGCACACCCGCCTTTTTCAGTGCGTCAATTGCCTCTTTTGCATGTGGCTTGACGATATCGGCTATCACAATGTGCCCCGCATACGCTCCATCGATTACCATGTGAATAATGGTGCCTACTTGATGGCAGTGGATATATGGCACCTGCAGGCGCTCCATCAGCTTCGCATTGCCGGCTGCCACCTCTACTCCATCCACTTTGGCGATCACGCCATTCCCGCTGATCTCCTGAATATCGGTCACCCTGGAGCGATCCAGTTCTTTACCATAGGCCCGCCGCAAGCTTTTGCTGATCGGGTGGGTGGAAAAGCTCTCCGCCAGCGCTGCATACTCAAGCAGCTTGGCGTCCTCCAACTCATTATGGTGAATGCCATTCACCTCAAAAACGCCCTGTGTGAGCGTGCCCGTCTTATCAAACATCACAATTTTTGTGCGGGAAAGTGTCTCCAAATAATTAGAGCCCTTCACCAGCACACCCGCTTTGCTGGCGCCGCCGATACCCGCAAAGAAGCTCAGAGGAATACTGATCACCAGGGCGCAGGGGCAACTGATCACCAGGAAGGTCAGCGCGCGATAGATCCATATCTCCCACCCGGCGGAGAGCCCCAGAACCAGTGAGCGGACAAGCGGGGGCAAAACCGCCAGCGCCAACGCTGCCGTACAGACCGCAGGGGTGTAGGCCCTGGCAAATTTAGAGATAAACGCCTCTGATTTTGACTTGCGGGCGCTCGCATTCTCTACCAGGTCAAGAATTTTAGAAACGGTGGACTCCCCAAACTCCCTGGTAGTGCGCACCTTTAAAACGCCGGTCAGGTTAATGCAGCCGCTGATGATTTCATCTCCGGCCTTGACATCTCTCGGCAGGCTCTCCCCTGTCAGCGCGCTGGTGTTCAGACTGGAAGCGCCCTGCACAATGGTTCCGTCAATTGGCACCTTTTCACCGGGCTGCACCACGATGACACTGCCAAGCCCAACTTCATTCGGATCCACTTTTTCAAGCTTCCCATCACGCTCCACATTGGCGTAATCCGGGCGAATATCCATCAGGCCGCTGATATTGCGGCGGCTTTTTCCCACTGCATAGCTCTGAAACAGCTCTCCGATCTGATAAAACAGCATCACAGCGATTGCCTCGGTATATTCTCCGCTCTTCTCGTAAATCGCCAGCGCGATTGCGCCGACCGTGGCAATTGCCATAAGAAAGTTTTCATCAAAAATCTGCCGGTTCCAAATCCCCTTTCCCGCTTTGATCAAAATATCATAGCCAATGGTCAGATAGGGGATCAGATATAAGATAAACCGCAGAGGCCCGGTTACTGGTGTGAAGGCAAGCACAACCAGCATAACAGCCGCTGCGAGGATGCGCGCCAATATCCTCTTCTGTTTCCGATTCAAGGTAGATCCTCCTTCTTGTGTATGGGGATGTTAGAGCCTCCGCCGCTGCGCCGCCGGGAAACGCCCCGCAATGGGGATGATTCCATCGGCGGTTTTCACGCCTCCCAAGACGTGTTTCTCTTTGACATTGAAGATATCCCCAACAGTTTACCCATAAATATCACAGTCATTGTCAATCCGTTTGCAGCTTTTGCGAACCTGCTGCATCACCGCTTTGGGATCCTGCCCCTCTTCAAATTCCACATTCATCCTGAGCATCATAAAATTGACGGTGGCATCCTTCACGCCGGGAGTCCGCTTTGCAGCATCCTCCATCTTGTTGGCGCAGTTTGCACAGTCAACCTCAATTTTGTATGCCTTCTTCATGCCCGTCAACTCCCTTTCATTATGATCGTTAGTCAATTAAAAGATTGCTTAATTGTTTATTTATATGATATGCCGCTTTTCCCATAAAGTCAACCCCCATTTCTAAAATTTTTTCGCCCGCTTAAAGCGCCCTCCAAAAGGAAACGCCGCCCTCTCCATCAGGGCAAAACGCATCAAAACCGCTGCCCGGCAGGATATACTTTTTCACCCGATTGTGATAGAATATTCAGAAAGGGGGTCTTTCCATGCCGGATTATCCATTGCCTCATAACCATGGGCAGCGTATTGAAAAAGGGTTTGATCACATGCCCAAGGTTGAGGATTTTCAAACAGTAGCCTACATGTTCAAACAGCTTGGTGACGAGAGCCGGATTCGGATCTTTTGGCTGCTCTGTCACTGTGAGGAATGTGTCATCAACCTATCATCCCTTGTTGGTATGAGCAGCCCCGCTGTTTCCCACCATCTGCGCCAGTTAAAAAGCAGCGGCTTAATCACAAGCCGCCGCGATGGGAAAGAGGTGTATTACCGCGCCGTCGATACGGAGCAGGCGCAGCTGCTGCACGTGATGATTGAAAAAATGGTGGAAATTTCTTGCCCATCCTCATAACCGGTCAGGCCCCGCAAGGCTTCCGCGCCGCTCCTGTCACTTGATTTTTTGCAAAATACAAGCGCCCC
>USBP01000162.1 GCA_900552985.1 uncultured Oscillospiraceae bacterium | reverse complement strand
CGGGCGCTACCGGATGGTGAACGCGCCGCTGATAAATTTGAGCATCTGCTCCACCACAAAATCATCCCGCTCGAGAATATCCTCCCCCGCATAGATTTTGAAGCGCTCCTGATAGTATCCGCACGCATAGGAGAATTGCAGATTCATAAAAAGATTATCCAGCAGGTAGGCAAACATTCGCGGGTCGGCATCGCTGCGCAAAAGGCCCTCCTCCTGCGCCTGCCGGATGACCTGCGTGTAAACGGCGGCGGAAAACGTCTCCATATCCTGCGAGAGCCGCCGCACCAGCTCCGCATTGTTTTCAGAGGTCATCTCATTATAGAGCCGGATCAGATCGCCCAGCTGGCGGGAAGAAGCCTGCACCGCGCGGATGACCTGCTCCAGCTTTGCCTTTACATCCATATCCGCCTGCGACAGTGGGCCGATGGTATCCTCCAAAAGGAAGATGCCGTGGTGCACTGCGGTCAAAAACAGATCCTGCTTTGTATTAAAGTATTTATAGAGCGAGCCGACGCTGACGCCGGCCTTACCGGCAATCCGGTTGATGTTGGCGTTGTCAAAGCCCTTGTTGGCAAACTCGCTGATGGCTGCCGCCAAAATCCTGCGCCGCTTTTCCTCCGGAATGTGTTCAAATGTCTTTTTGTGATAAACCGGCTGGTTTTCGCCGCCTGCCGTCATAGGCATTGCCCCATCCTTTCGCGCGGCGGAAGGATTCATCGCAGCCGCCTCAGGCGCAGCAGGGGCCTGCCGCCCCAGCCTGGGGAAAGCCTGCATACGATGAGCCGCCGCTCACCTTTTTTATATTTTAACACAACAATCAAAAAAATCAACGTAGAGACCGCTTTTTTACGAAACTTTTGCAAAAGAATGCCTGCATAGCCTGCTGCGAGCCGTTTTTACGGCGCGACAGGCTAAAAATAAAAAATTTCACAAAAATTAATTTGACAAGCCGAAAAAGTATGCTATACTGTAGGTGAGTGGAGATTCACCCTGCTTTTGAGGGGCGGATTCCCAGAGAGGCGTTTTTAGAGAGAGCTTATATGTAATGTAAGGAGGAACGTTTACATGGACAATCGCTATGCTATCAGCACCTATCCGGATGCTGCGGCCATTACCAAACAGCTCGATGAGCTCATCAAGCTGCCGATTTATTCCGTCAGCCCGGAGGCGCTCAAGCGCTATGAGGAGGAGTATTTCGACAAAAAGTGCGCCAAGTCCAAGGTTATGATCGAAGAGGCAAAAACGGTCATCCCCGGCGGTGTGCAGCACAACCTCGCGTTCAACCATCCTTTCCCGCTGGTTTTCACCAAGGCGGAGGGCGCGTATCTCTATGATATCGACGGCAATCAGTATTATGACTTTTTGCAGGCGGGCGGCCCCACGGTGCTCGGCTCCAACCCCAAGGTTGTGCGCGATCAGGTGATCGAGCTGCTCAACACCTGCGGCCCTTCCACCGGGCTTTTCCATGAGTTTGAATACAAGCTTGCCAAAAAGGTCTGCGACAGCGTACCGAACGTGGAAATGTTCCGCATGCTCAACTCCGGCTCCGAGGCATGCATGGCGGCGGTTCGCGTTGCCCGGCTGGCAACGAAGAATAAAAATATCATCAAGATGGGCGGCGCTTATCATGGCTGGAGCGATCAGCTGGCCTATGGCATCCGCGTGCCCGGCTCCAAATTTACACAGGCGCACGGCGTGCCGCTCTATATCTTCAAGCACACGCAGGAGTTCTTCCCCAACGATCTGGATGATCTGGAGCGCAAGCTGCGCATGAACCAGCTATCGTACTTCAAGTACGCCTTCCTAGACCCGAACTACATCCGTGAGAGCCCCCAGTGGCTGCTCGACGCGGGCGCAATGGATTCGCTCTCGCACGGAATTGAGGGCCTGCTGAACCGGAACACCGGACCGATAACCTCGGTCTGGAACCACTACGGCTTTTCCCTTTTCGCTTCGTTCAAAGATAACCTTCTGAGCACGCATCTCACTAATGAGGACTTCAATAACATGCAGCTGGCCGGTTCGCTCCAGGGCATGGGGCAGATGCACTCGACCACAACTATCCCACACGGCCTCGGATACAGTCTCACGCACTTCAAGGGCGTCACACACGGCATCGCCAACGCCGTCACCACTCCTGCGTTCCTTAAGGCGTACTCCCGCATTGACTCTGGGACGGTGCTCTCGTTGCTCTCAGAATGCGGCTTCTCAGGGATGGACGAGTTTGAGGAGTACATAGGCGCGATAGTCCGCCGGAACGTAGACATCGCCGTCACGCACAGCGAGATAGAAGCCTGGGCGGAGGAGTGTTTCAGCCTCAAGCCGCGGATGGACGCTCTGCCATTTGCGTTTACCCTGGATGATATCCGCTGGGTACTTGAGTACGCCCTGCGGGATTATATTGTTTAGCTTCAGGAGCATGGAAAAGGGGGGTAATGCTTTGAAAACTCTGAGATACGGTCCTGAGGACAGGATTGCGCCCATACCGCCCGCTGAAGCCGGTCTTCAAACGATCACAGCCGAGCCATGGCTGAAGGTTGACCAGCTCTGCGACGGCGATCTGGAGGGCACGAACTTTGATCTGGAGGGCAACCTCTGGTTCGTCGAAGCCGGGGCGAAGGCCAGCAGAATCCACCGGGTAAACTGCGACACACGCGACGACACCGTTGTATATGCCGACCCGCTCAAGCGCTCCATGTCGGGCGTAAAGCCCGGGCGAGACGGACGGCTGTGGATACCCTGCGTCGGGCCAAACTTTGATCACGGATATATTTTCTCCTGTAACCGCGACGGGAGCGACTACACGCTGGAGCTGGAGGGTCCAGCGGTAAACGACATGGTGTTCGACTCCAAGGGAGGTTACTACTACACTGACTTCAGAGGAAATATAAGCGAGCAGAACGGCTCGGTAATATATGTCACGCCTGATCACAAGCAGCAGATAACGCTGCTCGGACATCTTGCAAGCCCGAACGGCCTGACGCTCTCCACGGACGAAAAAACCGTGTGGATAACCGAGTCCAACGCCATGCGGCTGCTGCGCATTACGCTCGACCCAGACGGCGGCCCCACAGACATCACGCCTTTCGGTATGCGGGTGGTTTACAGCTTCATGGGCGGCGGCGTATGCGACTCCTGCGAAGTTGATGACGACGACAACCTATATGTAGCCATGTATGAACAGGGCCGCATACTGGTGTTCAACCGCTTCGGCTGGCCCATAGGCCAGATACTGCTCGCCGGACGCGAGAGAGGCGAGTTCCTGCTCAGCACGCACTGCGCCATACGCCCCGGCACAAACGAGCTTTATATCTGCACCAACGACCCTGTCCGCGGCGCGTGGATATTCAAGTCCGGAGCCTTTGCACCCTCAGGAGCGAAAAGCCTGCACCAGAACTTCATATGAGGAGTGATTTGTCAAACTAAGTGCAACAGGAGTTGAGCTCAGCATCCCATAATTCCTGGGCAGAATGGAAGTTAAGAACCTTACGAGGCCTGGCGTTTATTAGCGCCAGGTTTCGTTTTAGCGTGGCCGAAGCAACTCGGGACAGGTTCCTGCCCTTGGGGTAGAACTCCCGGAGCAGGCCGTTCAGATTCTCGTTCGTGCCCTTTTGCCACGCGCAATATGGGTCGGCGAAGTACACCTCGCAATGCAGCCGTTCCTCTATCCTGCGCCAATTCGCAAACTCAGGCCCACGGTCGCAGGTGATCGTCTTTACCAGCTCCGGCGGGAAGCCCGAGAGCGCAGAGACTATGGCGTCCTCCATGGTCTGCGCCCTGCGGTCTGGCATCTTCACCGCTATGTAAAACCGCGTCTTGCGCTCTGCCAAAGTCGCAAAGCAGGCTTTGCTCTTACCTTGCCCGCTTACCACCGTATCCGCTTCCCAATGCCCGGCCTCCTGTCGGCTGTACACCGACTTGTCCCGCTTGCGGATCGACTTGCCCTTGTTGTATTTGCCCCGTGTCTCCTTGACTCCATGGCTCTTTCCCTTGCGGCGCAGCACTTTCAGGTTGCCGTTCACGAGATACTTCTCGTATATCCAGCGGTAGATGGTTCTCCAGCTGGGCAGATCCAGCTCACAGGGCGTACATGCGATCTGCTCCGGCGACCACGTTGCACGAAGCTTCTCGTCTATGTAGTCGATGACCTCCTGGGAGTGGAACATACCTCTGTGGCAGTATGAGCGCCGCAGCAGGTATTTCTTCTGTGCCGTGTGCGGGTAATAGGTCGGGACGTCGTACATGTGGGTACAGTTTCTGCGTATCTCTCGGGACACTGTACTGACGTTTCTGCCGATCAGCCGTGCGATCTCACGGTAACTCAGCCCGTCCACGTAATATTTCCGTATACAACTGCGCTCTTCTATGGTAAGATGGTGGTAGTTCATACAGTTCCCTCCTGGTACTCTGGTTGTGTGGTTACTCCATTCTACCACAGGGACTGTATGAACTCTCTTTTTATCCCCCTAAAGTGTTGCACTTGATAGTATAATTCACCAAATAAAAAAACTCCCCCGGGCCCTACA
>USBP01000161.1 GCA_900552985.1 uncultured Oscillospiraceae bacterium | reverse complement strand
GCAAAAAAAATCGTTATTTTTTTAAGGTTAATTTATTTCCAAATTTTTAAAAAAGACGAGCCGTCCCTCTTTTAAAATAGCGATGTGGTCGCACAGGCTCTCCACCTCCGCCATGTCGTGGCTTGCGAAAACGATGGTTTTGCCCTGCGCCTTCAGGGCGCGAAGCTGCCTGTGGAGAGAGGCCCGGCTTTCAACATCCAGCCCGGCTGTCGGTTCATCGAGAAATAAAATATCGGGGTCGCCAATGAGGGCAAGCGCGAGATGCAGCCGCCTCTTTTGCCCTGTGGAGAGATGCGCATATTGCTTTTTCTGAAAGTCGGAAATTCCAAGAGCGGCAAGCATGGATGGGTTCGCTTTTGCGTGCTTCCATTTTGCAAACAGCCGTATCGCTTCCATCGGCTTGATGTGGGCGGGGAGGGATGCCGATTGCAGCTGGATGCCGGTCGTTCCATTCAGCATGACCTTTCCACTGTCAGGCTTGCGAATCCCCTCAATGCATTCCAACGCGGTTGTTTTACCGGCTCCGTTTACGCCGAGCAACGCACAGGTTTCGCCCTTCGCCACATGGAACGTAAGGCCCCGCAGCACGGTGTGATTACCATAGCTTTTTGTCAGGCCGTCTATCCGTATCGCCTCGCTCATTCTGGCGCCCCCTCGAATGGATGAATATTTTGATTTTTGAAATAAATTTGGAGCGCAGGCTCAAGGTAGGCACTGACCTGCGTCTGTTTTTCCGCCCAGCTGCGCCCTGGCTCCACTGTGCCAAAATGGCCCAGCTCCATCAACTTTGGCAACAGGCTCATATCGCCGCCGGTAAATTCCATCACCATTTCCCAAAATGATTTTGCAAGCGCCTGCGTTTGCTCGCTATCGGCGGGCACTCCGGAGTGATAAAGCTTGAGCGCCTCATCCTGCAGGCTGGTAAAAGCCTTGATAAACGACAGGCCGCTCTCCTGATCGAACCGGCTGCGGATATGGTCAAGCATCTCGTCATCGAAATGCTTGATTAACCAATAATGTTCATTTTTCATCTGCAAATTGATGATAATATCGGCGTACTTTTTAAAATCTACCGTTTGCATTTGCAGCACTTCGGCTTGCAGCGCTTCAATCTCCCGAAGGGTTTCCGACAGTGCGTCGAGCTTTTTCCGTATGACGGCGGCCTGCTGTGCAAGTGCCTGCGCCACCTCTTTGGGCGTTTCGAGGGCTGTCAGTTGGTTTTTGATATCCTGTAGAGAAAACCCCAGATGCTTCAGCGACAGGATTTGATGAAGCCGGATTAAATCTTTATCGGTATACAGCCTGCGGCCGCCTTCACTCGTCGCTGAAGGGGAAAGCAAGCCCATTTTGTCATAGTATTGCAGAGTGCGGATGGTGACGCCCATCTTTTTTGCGATTTCTCCAACGGTCATATATCCCTGCGGGATTGCGCGATATGATTCCATTTTTCTATCATCTCCCGGGATTCAGCATAGCTCATGACGTCGCGTTATAAGCAAGTGTTTTTTTCATTTTCATCGAATTTATCACAAAAAGCAGCCCCTGCAAATGGTTTATCCATTTGCAGGGGCTTATAAGCAGCTGCCCGCAGAAGGCGTCAAGCGTTAATCCTCCAGCACAATTGACCGAAGCGCTTCCGGGGAGGGGACGATATAATCTGCGCCCGCTTGCTCAAACTCCTCCCTGCTGCCGAAACCGTACAAAACTGCGGCGCAGGGGATGCCGGCCAGATGCGCCCCTTCGATATCAAATTTACGATCCCCCACCATGAGGGCACGGCTCTGGCTCTGCAAGCCAAGCGATTGCATGGTTGTGCGGATCAGAGCGGCCTTGTCCGGCTCGCTTTGAGAAAACCCGACGCCGGTTATTTGATCGAAAGCATGCTCTAGCTTATGCTGCGCAAGTATTTTTTGAATGAAGGGCGTAGGCTTTGAGGAGGCGATGCCGAGGCGGATGCCTGCTTCCCGCAGGAGGGAGAGCAGCGGGGGAATACCGTCGTAGACGCGGGCCTCATAAATCCCCTGAGAACGGTAGCGCTCGCGGTATTTCTCCACAAGCGCCTGCGCACGGGCCTCATCTGCTCCTAAAATATGCATAAAGCTGTGCTGGAGCGGCGGGCCGATAAAATAGCGCAGCTGCTCATCGCTGAGCCTTGCATAGCCAAAGGCCTCCGCTGCATACAGGACGCTGTTGAAAATCCCCTCCGCAGAATCGGAGACCGTGCCGTCAAAATCGAAAATCACCGCGTCAAAATGTGGCTGCCTCACTCCCGAGCCCCCTTTGCCTGCGCTTTTGCAAGGAACTTTTCACTGGTAACAATCACCCGCTCATGTGTGCCGCAGCCGATTTCACCGGCGTCATCCCAGGCACGAACGTCAAAGGCGAGCTTACGGCCGTCAACCGCCGTCAACCGCGCTTCGGCATAAACATTCATGCCGATAGGCGTCGCTGCCGTATGGCGTATTTGCAGGGCGGTGCCGACAGAGGTTTCCCCCTCCGCGAGAAAGGGCGCAATACAGGCGCATGCGGCTTCCTCCATCAGGGCAACCATGGCGGGTGTGGCAAACACCGGGAGGGAGCCGCTGCGCATGACGCTCGCAGTCACTTCCTGCGTTACCAGTATAGCTGCTTTGGACACGGAACCGATCACCATAAATATAAAATCCTTTCTGAAAGAATGCATCATCATTTGCCAAATCCAACAAGCACAGAGACCGTGCCGCAGGGACAGGCTGCGCCGCGTTGGATGAGAATACGCGTTACGCAGGGCTGTGCTCGTGCGGGTTCCCCTGAAAAATGACGGCGACCGCAGCACGGCCGTTGCTGTATACTGTAGAAGCGCCCATCTGGCAGATGCGCTCCGGTGGGTAACCCAGGGCGGCCTCCAGCGTTTCAGCGGCCTGCCTTGCCTCTTTCTCCCGTTTGGCATAGGTGATGTAATAGGGAGAGTGTGTCTCAAAAATTGCCTTCCGGCAATATTCTACAAATTTTGAAAAGGTCTGCTGCGCGCCATAGGCGCCCTCCAGCGGTTCCATTTCCCCCTGCGTAATGCGGATGATGGGGAAAGCGCGTGTGATCTCAATCGCGATAGAGCGCATCAGCTCGAACGCGCCGTTTACAGGCACATACCGCATGCTGAAGGAGGTGATATACAGCTCTATCCGCGCAAACCAGCCCTCCAGAAATTGGAGAAGCTCTGTGCAGGAGGCGCCCTCCCGCGCTTTTTTTGCAGCCTCCAGAACCGCCGCGCCGAAGGCGATGGAATATGTTTTGGAATCAATCACATGGATGCGCAGCTCATCCTGTGGATGCTGCTCAAAAAAGAGGGATCGGGCAAGAGCCGCTGCCTGTGCGGTGTGCAGGAACGCACTGCCCGCCGTAATGACGATCACGTCCGTATAGCCGTGCCGGAGCGCCTTTTCGTAACGATCCAGATAAACTGCGGCCGGAATCTGCCCGGGGGATATTTTTTCATACTCCGGCATGAGCTCGTAAAACGCTTCGTTGGTGAGGTCAATGCCCTCATAGCAGGGCTTTCCATCAATTTGGAAAATGACAGGGAGCAGCTCGATGCCGTACTGCTCCGCCTCCTCGACGGAGAGATCGCTGCTGGTATCGGTGATGATGCGAATTTTTTCCAATGGGATTCCATCCTTTCTATCTGCAATTAGGCCGCTCAGGCCCCGCCCCAATGATAGCGCGTCAGCTCCCCATGCCATTGCAGCTCAGGAAACCCCCATTGCCGCAGCGCCTCATAGACGCCGATCGCTACCGAATTGGAGAGGTTCAGGCTGCGCAGCCCCTTGCGCATGGGCAGACGCACGCAATCCTCCGGGTGCGCATATAAAAGCTCCTCCGGCAGCCCTTTGGTCTCCTTACCGAAAACGAGATAAGCTCCGTCCGGATAGCGAACATCGCTGTAGCAATTTTTGGCTTTTGTAGAAAAATAGTAAAATGGGCCGCAGTTCTTTTCAAAAAAGTCCTTCAGGCTGTCATAATAGGTGATATCCAGAAGGCTCCAATAATCGAGGCCGGCGCGCTTGAGCTTACGATCGTCAATGGCAAACCCCATCGGCCCGACCAGGTGCAGCCGCGCCCCGGTGGCGGCGCAGGTGCGCGCCACATTACCTGTGTTTTGCGGAATTTCCGGCTCTACAAGGACGATATTCAGCGAAGCCATTTGTGTGCCCCCTTTTTACATGTTAGGCGATGGGTTTTACGCGAAGTTACAGGCCGAGCGCGCGGATAAAGGCGGGCAGCCCCTCCTCAAAGTTGACGCCGAAGCGCAAATCAGTCCCTGCGGCCCTAGTGCGCAGGATACTTCCACAGGTAAGATCCACCGCAATGCGCGCCGCCTCCTCCAGCGGGCGCCCGTTTAAGCGAGCTGCGAGCAGAGCGCTGGCAAAAACGTCGCCGGTGCCATGGTAGAAGCCGTCCACTCGTGGGGAAAAAACGTAGTGCGGCGCCCGTTCGCCAAGGGCAAGGCTCGCTGCTCCATACTGCCGCTGGTCAAACCACACGCCGGTGAGCACCGC
>USBP01000160.1 GCA_900552985.1 uncultured Oscillospiraceae bacterium | reverse complement strand
GGCTCTGCTCCCCGCTTTTTGTGCCGGCATTCATCGGAACATCCGGTTGAACAGAGAGATAGGGTTCACAAAAACCCAAAGGAACCAAAAAGGCAGGCATTCCGGCATCCCTTCCGGCACGCCGTTTTCTCCGTGCCACGGCATCTGTTTACACCCCCCGCATGCTGCTCCCCCCAACTGCAGCTAAGCGATGCCCGCCACTGGCCGGGCCACACTTCGCGCTGCCGCATCTTCTGCAATACAGTCGCTGTAACGTGCATAGAAAATCCCAAGCTTGCCTTTATAATCTTCTTTCCACGGTTTGCTTTTTCCGCAATAATGAATGATAACCACATTTTTAGCTACCCATTCCATATCCACATGGCGGCTGGGGCGCGTCAAGAGGTTGTGGTTGAGCAGATACCTGTCGTCCAGATTATAGAGCAATGCATCGACCGGCAGAATGCTGCCGCCGTACAGGCCGTTTAAAATATCCTGATCGAGAAGATAGAGCTTCTTCCGGTTCTTCCGGATATAATCAAACACAGCCTGCACATCCTGAACCTCGCGCAGCAGCTCCAGGTTCATCAGCATGACGCCTGCGTTGATATATTGACTGCCCTCCGGCATGTGGAGCCGCGTCCTGTTCAGCCACTGCATCGGGCCAAACTGATGGGAAGCCGCCGCAAACAGGTTGCCCTTGAAATCCAACCGATACAGCCGGTCAATGGAATGTACAACGACCAGATCCGGATCCAAGTACAGAACCCGATTGATCTCCCGTGGGAGAAGCTGAGCGGCGAACAGCCGGTAATAGGTCTCCTTCGGCAACCGCTCCAAAACAGGCGCATCCGCAAACATGGATGCCGGCACCTGGATATTCACAAGCTCGCATCGCTGCATCGGCACATGTTCTTCTATATAACGGAAATCCTGCTCCGTCAGCGATGAATGCGCCACAAAAACGCGAAACTCCCTGTTTGTATTGGAAGAGAGCAGGGAATTGAGCATTACGGCCAGAGGTTTGATATAACCGGCGTTCAGCGTAACCAATAGATTCATTTTCATAAAAAAGCCTCCCGCTTTTGTTTTGGAAGTATGCCTTCATCATAAGAGAGCGAACTTACAAAAAAGTTACAAAATTCTTGCGGAAGACTTTTGTTTGCATGAAAAACCGGTTGCATCCAACGCGTATGGATGCAACCGCTCAACGAATATGGGCGCCAAAGGCCGCCGGATCAATCCCGCACGGAGAATTGGAATTCCGTCGTGCTCACAAAGGGCTCTCCGGCGCGGAACATGCAGGAGGGGAACTCCGGCTGATTGGGGGAATCGGGGTAGAACTGTGTTTCCAGGCAGAAGCCTGTGCGCCTTGCAACCGGCTTCCCGCCTTTGCCGGGATGGCCGCTGAGAAAATTGCCCGTGTACAGCTGCACGCCGGGCAGATCCGTCAAAAAGCGCATGGCGCGCCCGCTACGGGGCTCATATACCTCGCCCGCCTCGCGCAGCGATCCATCCCAGTGATCAATGCAGAAATTGTGATCGTACCCCTCGCAGGAAGCGATGGGCGCATAGCCGGAATCCAGCCCTTCGCTGAGCGCTTTGGGCGTGCGGAAATCGAAGGGAGTACCCGTAACATCGCGCAATTCGCCCGTAGGGATGTTGCGCGCATCCGTCGGCGTAAAAAAGCTTGCGTTGAGCCGCAAAATATGGCCGCCGATCTCACCCGCATCATAGCCTCCAAGATTAAAATAAGCGTGGTTTGTCAAATTCAGAATCGTATCCTGATCCGATACCGCATGGTACTCAATGCGCAGTGCGTTTTCCTGCGTGAGCGTATAGGTCACGCGTGCCGTCACCCGGCCGGGAAAGCCATGCGCGCCCTCCGGGCTCTCATAGCTCAGGCGCAGTGCATTCTCGCCAAGCGGCAGGGCATCCCATACGGCATGAGAGAACTCTCCGCCGCCGTGCAGGCAGGTGATCCCGTTTTCATTCCGAGTCACATGATATTCTTCACCGCCCAGCTGGAACGCGCCGTCCGCAATCCTGTTTGCATAGCGGCCCACAAGCATCCCCTGATAGTCGGAGTATTTCAGATGCCCCTCCAGCGTGTCAAAGCCGGCCAGGATATCCGCAAGACAGCCCTTTCGATCCGGCACAAATAAGCTGTTTAACGTGCCGCCATAGGTCAAAATATTGGCGCGCACGCCGTTTTGGTTCTCCAGCGTATAGCAATCCACTGCTCTGCCATCCGGCAGGGTGCCAAACAGGCTCTTTTGAATGCTCATCACAGCCACTCCCTTGAAAGCAAAAATGAAGGGTTCCCGTTTGATTATAGTGGAGGTCTTTCCCGTTTGTCAACCTCGGATAACATCCGGCTGGCTATCAGAGAAGAGGGAAACGTTTTATCAAAAACACCCTGTGCGCCTGCTTCCCAGCGGCAGGCTACTCCCTTCATAAAAAGCAAAATATCATAAAAAAATTACGTATAGTTGCCCTCGTAGCATTCGTTTAATGTCAACTAATGACGATTTTGTTCATATACTGTACTCATCTAATTGTACAGCGGGAGATGAGTACAGTATATGGCGAAGAATACCAGACCGGACGGCAACAAAAATTGGGTGGGAAAACGGATTGCAGCTCTTCGTAAGGAAAAAGGGCTTTCCCAAAACGATGTGGCAGTTTATCTGCAAAACCACGGCGTAGACATTGCAAAAAACGCAATTCAGCTGTTGGAGCATGGGAACCGCTATATCCGGGATATGGAGCTTTATTATATTGCCAAAGCGCTGGGCACTTCCATGGAAGAACTTTTTAAGGGCTCCGCCATGTGAAGTGCCATAGCAAATTACTTTTCTTCCTGCAAAAAGCTTGACGAATCCATCTGATTCCGCTATAGTAAAAACGAATTTTTATCCTCTAGGGAAAGCGAGGCGGACGGAGTGTATCTGCATCTTTATTCCACAATGGTAAGACCGGCAGCCCTTCTGTCCGTGCGCGCAGGGTAGGCTTGTGCCGCCCCTTTTTATGCAGTGTCAACAGGAGCGCCTCTGGTTTTGCCGGAGGCGCTTTTTGTTTGATTTTATGTCTCCGCATGGGGGCTCTCCTCTCCGTTCGTGATCCCCGCTTCAGGAGCGGCCGGCTGACCCAACCTATGTGGATATCGGGAAGGATGGATCAATATGCTTATATTCAAAAATATCTCTATAGAGCAGCAGGAAAGCGGACGGCAGCTGCTGCACGATTTCAGCTTTACCCTGCGGCCGGGAGACCGGGCGGCAATCATCGGGGAGGAGGGCAACGGGAAAAGCTCACTGCTAAAGCTTATCTGTGAGCCGGATGCCCTGCGCAGCTACTGCCGCGTCTCCGGTCAGGTAGATCTGCAAGGCGGCCTGCCCGGCTACCTGCCGCAGCGCCCGGATCCCGCCCTCCTACGCATGCCTGTACAGGCGCTTTTCCCGGACGGGCCGGATTACAGCCTGTTGGCGCAGCTGTCAATCCCACCCGACGCCCCGTTTGCCCAGCGTCCGCTTTCCTCCTTTTCCGGCGGAGAGCGTATTAAGCTGCTGTTGCTGCGCACCCTGATGCGCAGGCCGGATTTTCTGCTGCTGGATGAACCGACCAATGATATTGACCTGCGCGCTCTGGACTGGCTGGAGCAGTTTATTCTGACTTCTAAAATACCGGTGCTTTATGTCTCCCATGATGAAACCCTGCTGGAGCGCACGGCAAATGTGATAATTCATCTGGAGCAGGTGTGCCGCAAAACAAAGGCGCAGCACACCATTGAACGGATGAGCTATCCAGCGTATCTTGAGCGCCGTCAGGGAACGCTGGCCAGGCAGGAGCAAATCGCTTCCAAGCAGCGGGCTGACCAGCGGGCAAGAGAGGAACGATGGCGCCAAATTTATCAACGGGTAGAGTATGAGCAGAGAGTAATCAGCCGCTCCAACCCCGGCGGGGCCCGTCTGCTCAAGAAAAAAATGCACGCTGTGAAATCCCAGCAGAAGCGTATGGAGCGGGAGACGGAGGATTTCCTTGAGTTTCCGGATCCGGAGGAGGCCGTGGACCTGTTTTTTGATCCGGCACTGCATTTCCCCAAGGGGAAAGAAGCTTTCTCCTTCACCCTTCCGATACTGCGGGCCGGTGACCAGATTCTGGCACAAAATCTTCAGTTGACACTGACCGGCCCTGTGCATGCCGCTCTGGTGGGCAACAACGGAGCGGGAAAAACCACTCTGCTGCACGAAATCTGGGAACGGCTGCGCACCCGCACGGATATCCGTGCAGGCTATATGCCGCAGGATTATCTCACCGTGCTGGAGGGCGGCAAAACGCCGGTGGAGCTGCTCTGGGATGGCGAGAGCAAAGAATCGCTCACCCTGGTGCGCACCCGGCTCGGCAGCATGAAGTTTACGGCGGAGGAAATGGAACCGGTAATCCGGGAGAAAAGGAATAAAGACCTGCTGATGAGCTATGGTCTGGCGCCTGCCCGGGAGAGGAGGGAGCTTCCTCACAGGTATGAATTCCTGCAGCAGTTTCGGAAGGACAGCAGGCAGTTCGGCGCACAGCGCCGGGCCAGTGAAGCGCTCGCCGTATCGG
>USBP01000159.1 GCA_900552985.1 uncultured Oscillospiraceae bacterium | reverse complement strand
CCTGCCTCTCTCTGGGGAAGAAAACGGGTAAAAAAGCCGGTCAGCAATGCGCTGGAGGTCAATGCCGCGCAGAGCAGGAACCCTGCACGGCGGCTCTGGAGCATGGCCGCGCCAACGGCACTGATGAGAAACGCCGGGCCGGAATTGACGCAGAAAAGCAGCATGCGCCTTGCCTGACGCTCGGTAACCAAAGAGGCATCCAGCAGCTGTGCCGTCATGCGCGCGCCAATGGGATAGCCGCCGATGAGGCTCATGAAAACGGCGCTTCCAGCAGCGCCGGGCAACCGGAAAACCGCTTGCGTCAGAGGGCTGAGCAGGCGGCCTGCGCGCTGCGCGAGCCCGGATTGCACCAAAAAGGCGGACAGGACCAGAAAAGGAAACAGAGAAGGGATGACAACTTGCCCGCACAGGGAGAGACCGTCGCGCACGCCTTGTGCCGCCTGCTCGGGGGCGTACAGGATGCCGCCACCGAATGCAAGGACGGCTAAGGCGGAGAGCAGCGTTTGCAGGATTTGCCGTAGCTTCTTTTTCATAGTCCTTCCCCCCTGATGCATATATATGAGGAACGGGCAGGAGAACATGCCCGGCATCTCAGGAAACGTGAGGTCAGAGGCCATGAAAAAAGCTGGAAACCGTGCTCATAGGGGCCGCGCCGAGCCGAAAGGCGAGACCGCCAGAGAAAAGCTGACACAGGAGCTGGAAATCCCACAGGCTGCTCTGCGCGGCGTGTCCCATATGGAGCTTTCGGGCAATCGGGAGGCGATTGTGGAGGGCTGCAAGGGCGTTGTGGAATACGATGACGGCGTCATCCGGCTCAATTTGGGGAAAAATATGGTCCGTTTTACCGGCACGGAGCTGAGTATCCGCACGCTGACGCTGGAGCAGGCAATTATCACAGGCAATATTCTCACCATAGATTTTTCAAATTAAGGCGCCTTTGCGGCGATTCGGCGCACGTTGTGCGCGCCTGATAGGCGTATCTGTTTTCAGAGGTTTGCAAAAAGCCGGCTGATACAGGTGGGAGGGGGAGTCGGATGCTGTTTGTTCATCTCATCCGCTTTTTGTGCGGATATGTGCGTTTCCGCGCAACGGGGGGATTCCCGGAGCGCTTTATCAACCTCTGCTCCAGAGAGAATATTCCGCTGTGGGATATCAGCGGCGGCAAAGAGGTTTTATATGCCAAAACGACGATCCGCGGCTACCACAGGCTACGCTCCTGCGCACGTAAATCCGGCATGCGGCCGCGTGTGTCGGAGCGATATGGCCTCCCCTTTTTGCTGCACCGCCACCGGCGGCGGATTGGGCTGCTATGCGGCGCCGCAGTCGCCGTTTTGATTGTTGGCATCCTTTCTTCCATGGTGTGGACCATCGATGTGCAGGGAAATGAAACCGTATCGGATGCGGAGATCCTCGCTGTTTTTGAGAAGCTGGGCGTCCGGGCCGGCGCGCGCCGCTCAAAGATCGATGTGGAGCAGGTGCAGCGTGCAGCTGCACGCGAGCTGAACGATCTGGCATGGCTGGCGCTGAATATTCGAGGCAGCGCGGCTGTGATCGAGGTGCGCGAGCGTGTGCCTGCGCCGGAGGTGGAAAACGACACATCCCCACAGAACATCCTGGCAAAGCGGGATGGCACCATCGTCAGCCTGGAGGTCTATGAAGGGGCGGCGGCGGTCAAAAAGGGGCAGGCAGTGCTGGAGGGCGATTTGCTGATCAGCAGCGTGGTGACCAATAAGGATCTGTCGGTTTCCTTCAAGCATGCGCGCGGTGTTGCCGTCGCACAGACGCGCCGCGTGATTACGCACACCTTTCCATTGCGGCAAACCGTTCGGCGCTATACGGGGGAGGAGAGCCGGCGCTACAGGCTTTCCTTTTTCGGCCTGCAAATTCCGTTTGGGTTTAGCCGGCAGCCGGAGGGGGAAAAGGAAAGCTTCACCTTCCGCAACACGCTGAAAATGAACCAGGTGCCCCTACCGGTTTATTTGGAGACCGATCTGCAAAAAGGATATATCCAGCAGGAGGTAACCTTCACAAAGGAGCAGGCGTTACAGGCTGCTGCCGCAGAATTTTCACAGAAGGTTTTACAGGAGCTGGAGGGCGCCAAAATCCTGGAGGAAAAGGTGGAGGCGCGTTTTACACAGGAGAGCTGTGTGATAACGGGGGAATATGTGTGTGAGGAGGAGATTGGGCGGCCGGAAGCATTGCAGGTGGAGGATCACACCCCGCCGGAGGCAGAAGCTGAGTAGCTCACATCTGTAATGCTTTATTCCTTTACATGATGGAAAAACTGCTGCAACATGCGAAAGAAAAGCCAGAGAAAAGCAGGAAAGTGCTCTTCTGAGCTGACAAGCTTTTCCCTTTACATACAAAGCTGCTGATAATTTTGAACGGTCAACCCTCCAAAGAGCAAAAAAACTGTTTTTTATAAATCACAATGAAAAATTTTTCTGAAGCCAAGGAAAAAACAGATGCCCTGGAAGGGAATCATAAAAGAATATTTTTGGATTAACAGAGTGGTTTCACAGCATCTTTTTTGGAGAGGGCCGGAATTTTCATCCCAGTTTCTTCTGAGCACCTGTATATGCATTTTGCATATACAGGATCAGGGTTTCATAAAAATGTGGAAAACAATGTTGGAGTAAAGTGAAAAGCTTTACAATATAAAAGATATAAAACTAATTAAAGAAAAATAAAAACGCCTTTCCACACTTTCCACAGACTTTTCAACACTGAAAAGCTTTTTGCCTTTACAATATGGAGCGTGTATATGGAGCTGTTTCTGTATAATTTTATTTCTTATAAAAAACCAAATGAATGAATATTGATGAATGGCGCATAGAATGTCAAAAAAACGGGATTGCAGGAGCAGAAAACTATTGTTATACTGGTTGCGTAGAAAAAGAGTACGGCTACAGGAAGATGACAGGAGGATGACCGTGAAAATTTACTGCTTTACCGGCACGGGAAATTCGCTTTCTATTGCAAAGCAGCTGGCAGCTGCGCTGGAGGCGGAGGTTGTGCGGCTGGATGATTCAAATTATGGGGAGAATGCGGCGGAAACCTGCGTGCAGGAAGGGGAAGTGCTCGGCTTTGTCTTCCCAGTGTATGCATGGAGTTATCCGGATGCGGTAAAGGCTTTTATAGAAAAGTTGCGCGTGGAGGGCAGGCCTTCCTATGTTTTTGCCATAGCAAATTGCGGCGATTCGGCGGGCGAGACGTTGCCGGCGTTTGCCCGGCTGCTGAGAAAGCATGGCATGCGGCTGGATTATGGCAATCTCTGTTTGATGCCGAACAATTATCTGCCTCTTTCAGATGTGGACAGCCAGGCGTTGGAGCGCACGAAGCTGGAAAACGCCCGCGTGCGCTGTGCGAAGCTTGCCAGAGATATTGCGCAGCGAATGGTTGGATTAAACAGCCTGCCGCCCAGAGCGATTGATCCTTTTTTGCTCTATGTGGTGCATCCGCTTTTCAATTGGTATGCAAAAGGGGCCTACCGTCATTTCCATGCGGAGGAGGCCTGCAACGGCTGCGGCATATGCGCCCGTGTGTGCCCGCAGAAAAACATTACGCTGCGCCATGGCGCCCCTGTATGGGGCAAATCATGCGCCAGCTGCATGGCGTGTATCCACTGGTGCCCGGCGCAGGCAATTCAATATGGCAAAAAAACACGCTCCTTTGGCCGTTACCATAACCCTGATGTAAGCCTGTCGGAGCTTTGCGGGCCGGGCCGGGAGGGGGCGGGCCAATGAGGGGCAAGGTCATCTCCCTGCATGGCAAAAAGCGTTGGCTTCTGGCCGCTGTGGCCGTGCTGCTTGCTATTTTGATCGTTACGGGCATTCTGCTGTGGAGTAGGCGGGAGGGCGTGACAAAGGACCGCCCGGAGGTGACGGAGATCTACGGCGTGCCGGTACATACCGTCCTGATTTCGGACACACTGCCTGGCAGGCCGGGCATCAAGCGGGAGGTCAAATTTATCGTCATCCATGAGACGGGCAATCCCTCCCAGGGAGCGGATGCCAAGGCGCACAGCGACTATCTGCTCTCTGGCGGCGAGGGGACGACCTCCTGGCACTATACCGTGGATGACCATGAGATTTATCACCATATTCCGGACAGCGAGGTCTCCTGGAATGCGGGGGATCAGCGCAGAGAGCCGGGCGGCAATATGAATGGGATCAGTATTGAGCTGTGCGTCAACAGCGACGGTGATTTTGAAAAAACCTTTGAGAATGGTGCGCGCCTGACAGCGTATTTGTTAAAAGCCTATGATCTTGAGTTGGATGCGGTGAAGCAGCATCACGATTTTAACGGCAAAAATTGCCCGCAAACAATCCGGGAGAGCGGCCGGTGGGAGGAATTTCTGGAGCGGGTGGAGCGCTGGCTTTGATGGAAGGGAGAAGCCTGGCTCCGGATGCTGGGAGCCCGTTATGGAAGGGCCCTTCGTGTCGGAGGAGTGGCATGCGGCGAAATGGAATGGGCCTTGTGCTTTGACGCTGCGAAAAAAGAGAAGCGAAGCCCTCGCCCCGGCATCTGGGCTCTGAAATCCGGCATTTCAAAATCAATTGAAAAACCCCGGCAGCCGCGATCGTTC
>USBP01000158.1 GCA_900552985.1 uncultured Oscillospiraceae bacterium | reverse complement strand
AACCCCGGGCCGGTGGGAATGCATGGCATCCTGCACCGGCCCGGGCATTTTTGCGTTCTCCTCAGCACCGCCCATTGCTTTCGCGCTGGCAACGCGCTTTTTACCGCGGGTATCGATCCTTGTCCGCCTCTGTGATTTCCCGCAGCACCCTGCATGGCACGCCGACTGCAACCACATTGGCGGGGATATCCTTTTTCACAACGCTTCCGGCGCCGATCACTGTGTTATCTCCGATGGTGACGCCTGCCAGTATGGTCGTTCCTGCGCCGATCCAAACATTGTTTCCAATTGTGATGGGCTTTGCAACCTCCAGGCCCTGAACGCGCTGCTCCGCATCGATGGCGTGCTCAGCGGTGGTAAGGCAGCAATTCGGCGCAATAAATACATGGTCGCCAAAGGTCACTTTGGCTCCGTCTGTAATCACAAGATTATGATTGGAGTAAAAATCGTTCCCAATTGAGATATTGTAGCCGTGGTCGCACCAAAACGGCGCGGTTATCACCACGTTTTTCCCCATATTGCCAATGATTTGCTTTAACAGGTTTTGTTTAGATGGCGTATCGCTTGGGGTGCATTGATTGTATGCATGGCATAAATCGATGCACCTCTCAATATCTCTGGCGTTTTGCGGGTCTGCGCCGGGGTCGAATAGATACCCGGCGGCTGCCTTTTCTTTTTCTGTCATATGTTGCGCTCCCCTTCGTTTTGATTGAGAAGCGGCTTCATCACCTCAATATTTCGAGGCGCATATCCGTTGCCGCCGTAAAACCGCAGGGCAGTTTGATTGGGTGCGAATACGTCAATTGCAATCTGTTCGCAGCCTTGGGCGGAGAGGAACGTCTCCATCTCCCGCAGCAGTTTTTGCCCGATTCCGGCTCCGCGCATGCTCTGCTCCACAACCAATTCCGTCACTTTCCCTCTTTTGGGGCAGCGGTTTGTGAGCCGGTCGACCTCGTCCTTTGCTTCGATGATGCCGGCAACCAGCCCGATCACCCGCTCCTTTTCCACTGCGAGCAGCAGATTCCCCTGATGCGCGGCGAGCGCTTCCATTGTCAGCTGGAAGTATCGTTCCCTATATTCCTCGGGGAGGGCTTGTATTCCCAATGGGTCGATTTGGACCAGATAGGCTTGCAGCTGAACCAGCAGGTCCTTTACGGCCTCTTGAAACGCCTCTTCATATTCAATGATCTTCACCGAATGGCCCCCATTGCCCGCGCGATTGACTCCTTGACAGTAGCCTGCGGATTTCTCTTGTATCCTCCGCCATGTTTGCAAAAGTCATGATGCCAGCAGCGATGAGCAGGCCGAGAAGCGGGCAGGCGATTGCGAGCACAGGAACAAAGATGCTTGGCGAATCTGATTCAAAAATGGCGATTATGTTTACTAGACCGGCAAGTAAGGATACCGCCAGCAAAATCAATGCGGTCGCTCTAAGAATGCGGAGCCACGTTGTTTTTCTGTAGACCTCATCTGAAACTGAGGCGTCGGGAAGCATACCTGCTGCGGATGTTATGCTGCGCAGGCGTGCATTATGCTTGACGCACATCCGGCGCAGCGCATCCGCTAGCATGGGATCCTGTATCGTATTGCAGGAGGTATAAAGAAAGTGCAGTGCTTGCTGAAGCTCCTGCGGATTTTGGCTATTGAGCAGATGGTTCAACTGCTTTTTGCAGCTTGGGCAAATTGGCTTTTCTGTTTCTCCTACGGGGATGTAATCCGGGTGCGCAGCTTCAAAACTGCTTGCGCAAATGCTGCATCTCATTTTGTTTTCTCCTCCTTTTTATGCATCTATGTATAATTCCTGCACACGGATGCAGTTCTGCCCTGATACGAAAAAGCGCGCCGCAGATGGAACATGCCGGTTCCGTGCGGCGCGCTTTGTTTCAGCGCTTATCAGGCTTAGCGGTAAGCGTAGGCGCGCACATAATCTACCGTCAGCTGTGCGGGCAGGGCGCCCTCCTTGTTATTCGCCATGTTGCCGGCCCAGCTGTCGCCCGCAACGCCGTTTTTGCCGCCGACCTCGCAGGAGACGATCATGAATTCCGGCACAACTGCCGGGCCCTCAAAGCTGGTGCGCGCCGCAACACGGCCGTTAACGTAGAAGATGTATTCCTCCTCATTCCACTCAAGGCCATAGGTGTTGAATTCGTCATACGGGCGGTTGGCCAGCGTGTTGCCCTGGCCCTCGCTTTTGAGCGCGCTGCCATAGCCATCCACATGCACAGCGTGGGAGATGCTGTTACGCACCTGCCAGTTGTGATAGTTGGCGGATTCATAAATATCGATTTCCGCGCCGTTACGCCCGCCGTCCGTCTCGTCGGCCATGGAGTCGCACAGCATCCAAAAGGCGGACCACATACCCTCTGCCTTGGGCAGAATGCAACGGATCTCAAAATAGCCGTGCGTCTGTTCAAACAGGCCCTTGGTGTTGATCATACCCGTGTAGTAGCCGGGGCCGTATTTGCCATCCTCTTTATATTCCGTAGTGATTTTGAGCGTGCCGTCGCTGACGGTAAGCTGATCCGGATCCCAGAAGCCGCCCTGGCGGATGTAGTCGTGGTCATTGTTCCAGTATTTTGCCGTCGTCCACTTTGTGCGGTCAAGCTCGTTACCGTCGAAATTATCCTCAAAGGTGAGCTCAAATTTGTCCAGGTCAATTTTAGAACCCCAGGCCAGGCGGACGCCGGAACAGATGGCAATGAAATTCCACACGCCCATAAACAGGGCAAAGAGAAGCGCCAGGATACGTTTGATCATTTTAATAACCCCTTTTCCTTATTCTTCTGGCTCTATTGTATAAAAACTTTGCATCATTGTAAAGCGCTTTTTCAAGAGGCCGTCGAAAGCGGCCCTCAGATCGCTCCGTACAATTGACGCTTTGTTTCGGCAGGCGGAGTGAGAAAATAAATTTGAAAAAATGCTTGACAAGCAGCCGCGAATTGTTATATAATCTCTCTTGCCGATGCGGAATTGTGTAAGGGTAGCACGACAGACTCTGACTCTGTTTGTCTGGGTTCAAATCCTAGTTCCGCAGCCAGCAGGCCGTCTCTTGTGAGGCGGCCTTTTGTTTTCTCTTTATTTCAGTGCGGAAAGGGCGGATATTTTGTGTTCCAGAGAAGCGCCGGTGTGCTGATGAATCTTTCCTCTTTGCCCTCGCCGTTTGGAATCGGCGATTTCGGCAGGGGAGGCGAGCAGTTTGTGGATCTCCTGCGCGAAATGCGGATGAAGTGGTGGCAGATCCTTCCGCTCTGCCCGGTTGGGGAGGGGAATTCCCCCTATTCCAGCGTGAGCGCGTTTGCGCTCAATCCGCTGTATGTTGACCCCTACGGCCTTTTGGAGGAGGGGCTTGTTACCCAGGAAGCGGTTGATGCGGCCGTTTATCACGGCTCCCCGCATCAGGTAGATTACGCATGGGCGGCCCGTGTGAAAACGGCGCTGCTGCATATGGCTTTTCAAAAGGCTGCGCCGAAGGCAGCGGAGATTGAAGCGTTTCGAGCGGAGCAGGCTTTCTGGCTGCCGGATTACGCGCGTTATATGGCCGCGCGGGAGAAAAACAGCGGCAGGCCCTGGCGCGAATGGACTGGCGAGGGGGAGGAGTCTGTAGCCGCCTATTATGTCTTTGAGCAGTTTGTTCTTTTTTCTCAATGGAAAAAACTGAAAGGCTATGCGAATGCGCGGGGCGTTTCTATCCTTGGAGATATGCCAATCTATGTTTCCGATGAAAGCGCGGATTTCTGGGCGAACCGGCAGCTGTTTGAAACCTCGCCGGAGGGGGAGCCTGAGCGTGTGGCGGGCGTTCCGCCGGATTATTTTTCTGAGGATGGTCAGCTCTGGGGAAACCCGCTCTATGACTGGGAGCGTATGAAACACGATGGCTATCAATGGTGGCTGCGTCGCATCGGCAGCAGCCTGCAGGTATATGACGCGGTGCGCATCGATCATTTCCGAGGCTTTTACCGGTATTGGGCGGTGCCCGCTGAGGCAAAGACGGCGCGTACCGGCGTGTGGGAGCCGGGCCCAGGCATGGATTTGTTCCGCGCAGTCAACGCGGCGTTCCCAGATCCGCAGATCGTCGCGGAGGATTTGGGATGTGAGGAGGAGGGCCTTACCCAGTTCCTTCAGGAGACAGGGTATCCTGGCATGAAGGTGATGCAGTTCGCCTACTACGGGTGGGACAGCGCCCATCTTCCCTATAAATATACTGAGAATTATGTGGCCTATACCGGCACGCATGATAATGATACGATGCTCGGCTGGCTGTGGGCCGCCCAATCGGAAGAACGCAGGCAGCTGCTGGAGTATTGCCGGTTTGCCGGCGATTGGGGCGCGGGCGGAGAACAAAGCCCGGTGCTGCGTGCGATCATCGAGACGCTTTGGCAGACGCCTGCCCGCATGGCCATCCTGCCTGTGCAGGATATGTGCGGCTATGGAACGGATACGCGCATGAATCAGCCCGGCAGGGCGCAGGGCAACTGGGGCTTCCGGATGACGGAGCAAGCGCTTCAAAAGATAGATACCGCCTATTTCCGGCAGATCAATGAGCGGTATGGGCGGGCATAAAAAGCAAATATAGACGAAATAGAAGCCCGG
>USBP01000157.1 GCA_900552985.1 uncultured Oscillospiraceae bacterium | reverse complement strand
CAGCCCGGTGTGACAGATGCGCAGAAGGCGGACGCCTTCATTGAAGCGATCCGCCAATTCAACCGTGATATGAACATCCCGGATAAAATCGAGCAAATCCAGGAAAAGGATATCCCAACCCTGGTCGAACGTGCGCTGAAGGAGGCCAACCCGCTCTACCCGGTGCCGAAGATCATGAACAAGGCGGATTGCGAAATGGTCATTCGCCGCCTGATGCCGTAACACAAGCAGTTAACCCAACGGAAAGGAAAAGCCTCAAGGCCGTTTCTGTGCCTTGAGGCTTTTTGTGATATGTTCAATATTGAGCCCTTTTAGGAAACATCCTGCTTTGGACAGAACTCCGCCATGCAGCAGCTCTCGCACATCGCCTTGCGCGCCGTGCAGCAGGCGCGCCCGTGCAGCACGCAGCGGTGACAGAAATCATTGCTTTCCTCCGGCGGCAGGAGCTTGCGCATTTCCACTTCGACTTTATAGGGATCCTTTGTGCTGACAAAGCCCAGCCGGTTCGACATGCGGATAAAGTGGGTGTCTGCAACGACCGCCGGTTTCCCATAAACATCCCCGACGATCAGGTTGGCCGTTTTGCGGCCGACGCCCGGCAGGGTTATGAGCGCTTCAACGGTATCCGGCACAACGCCGCCGAATTCATCCCGTATTTTCTGCGACATGCCGATGATATCCCTCGCTTTGCCATGGTAAAAGCCGCAGGAGTGGATGATCTCCTCCACATCCTCTACCCTTGCCTCACAAAAGGCCTCCAGCGTAGGGTATTTCGCAAATAAAGCAGGCGTTACCAGGTTGACCCGCGCATCTGTGCATTGGGCGGAAAGGCGGGTGGCGATGAGCAGCTGCAACGGCTCCTCAGCCCGCAGAGAGCAAATCGCATCCGGATACTCTTTTTTCAGCGCGTCCACCGCCAGGCGGGCGCGTTGCTTTTTTGTCATGCAAAGCCCTTCTTCCTTTTTTGCTCCGCATCCGGCCGGGAGGCCGGAGCCATTCGCTTTTATTATACTGCATTTGACACATTCCGCCAAGCTTTCGTTTTAGAGAGCGAAAAATATACGCCCCATGCCTTGCAAGGCATGGGGCGTGTCCCCGGCCGGTGCGCTTCAGTAATGCGCGCCGCCGCCTGCGCCTGGCTCCCGGCTGGGCGGGATGGGGCCAAATCTGCGCTCAAATTGCTTCAAGTCCTGTTCGATCATCCGGCGAACGGTGTGTGATTTGGGGCAGCCATAAAAATTCGCCACATAACTCAGCCGTTCAAACAGGCTTTTGCTGATACACATGGTGAAACGAACGTCTTCCTGCTTCATGGAGAGTCCCTCATCCTTTCTGCTTATCGAAATTGCCAAAATCATAGCATATTTTTCAAACAGAAAAGGCATTAAAATCGGGAAAATTGCAATTTTTTCTCATATTTTTTGTAATATTCGGAGTTTGTAAAAGGAGGAAGCCGGGGAAGCTTGTTCCTGATTGGGGGAGAGGCGTTTTTCAGCCTGGCCGGCAGGATCGATCCACCTGCCCGTCCTCCCGGAAGCGATTCGCCCTATTCTCCGCCTCAAAACACGCTAAGAATACATATACATTATGTATCAGAAGCTGCAAATCCGCACGCCCTGGGGGAGGCGGCAAGAAAGCGCCACAGGGAATTTGCGGAACATGCTGCGTATCCACGCATCCCCATGGGATGCGACATGTCCTGTGTGCAGCGGTTCCGTTGCTCACAGGTTCTTTCGGCAAAGGCAGTCAAGGCCTGCTCCTGCCGGTCAGGCAATGGCACGGTGCTGCCATGCTGCCGCCGTCCGGTAGGAACAGCCCTGACCGCTCCACGCTTGGAGTTTGGACTTTACTTACTGCCGAGCAATAAATACGGCTTTCAAGTGAGGTTCCCATATTTGTCGCAGGTTACCGTGATGGTAGGCTTTTCAGTCCGAATTGGAAGCCCAAGGAAATATTTCTTCATTGTAATGGTGCCGGAAGCAGAACTGCCATTTTTACTGACGGAATTTGTAATGTATCTCCAGCTGTCATCATAAATGATCGGTGCAGAAAATGAGGCAGCTGTACACGTCGCACTAACACCTTCAGTGACTTTAAAAGTGACGTCGAAATCGACCTGCCACATTTTATTACCGTCATTATCGTAAAATGTTATTATCCTCCCACCGGATTTGTAATAGACTGTGCTTCGTGTTAAAATAGAATTTTCATAAGGAGTTATGACGATATAGTTACCATCTTCTAAATAAATTATCGTTTGTGTAGCAGTAGCATTTTCATTTGCATTGCCACTAATAGCTACCGCATTCATGGAGATACCTAATAGCATAATGATCCCTAATAATAGGGATAGAAATTTTTTGCCCATAATTTCACTTCTTATTCTACGATAAATTGATATGAAACCGTCTCTTCTTTTTCACTTATACCGTATATTCCTGGAGCATCTTTATTTTGAATAAGATATGCTCCTGCATACACAATTCCAACAATCGTCACAACCAGAATCGCGGCTACCAGAACAACCCTTCGCAGCGACATTTTTCTCCGAATTTTTTCAGGAAAGGAATCGAGCTCCTTCTCCAGAGCGACATTCCCCTGCACGTCCGGCGAGCCAAACTCACGGATGATATCATGGATGGTCGCCTCCGGCTTTTCGCTGAGATAGTCTGCGATGTCATTGCAAAGCATATCCAGATGAGATTCCTTTTCATGCGCGCTTCCGGTGAGCACTGCGTTGATATCCTTCAGATAGGTTTCCACCTTTTCAAGCAGCTCCGGCTTGATAGCGGCATCCAACAGCACCTTTTTCTGATGCTTTGTCATCAAAATCCCCCCTTTTCCCTTATAAAGTCGTTTTAAGAAATAACTTTTTCCAGATCAATTGAGATGTTCTTTCCCCTCCTTCCATAATGACGGAAAAACATGAGCCCACAGAACGAATTTCCATAAATTACAAGGTAATAATATCATACTCTTTGTCGAAAGTAAATAGTTTCAGTAGATATATGCAAAAAATTTATAGGTATACTTAGAATTCAATACAAAATTCCCAAAATTTATAAATAAATCTATCTTTAGGATTTTTGATTCCTCTTATATAGAATACCATATTATATAATTAAAATTGCTTATATATAAAGAAGCTGCGGATATTTTCTATCAAAAAAAACACCCGCAGCGACGCATCAGGCGCTGCGGGTAACGGTTTGTTCTGTTTTTAGCGAATTTCCGCCTTGCCGCCCATATACATACGCAGCGGCTCCGGGATGGCGATGGCGCCATCCGCCTGTAAGTTATTCTCCAAAAACGCGATAAGCATGCGCGGCGGCGCGACCACCGTGTTGTTGAGCGTGTGGGGGAAGTAATTGCCCTTCTCCTTACTGCGCACACGGATGCCCAGCCTGCGGGCCTGCGCGTCGCCAAGGTTGGAGCAACTGCCCACCTCAAAATATTTCTTCTGACGGGGCGACCACGCCTCCACATCCACGCTTTTGACCTTCAAATCCGCCAGATCGCCGGAGCAGCACTCCAGAGAGCGCACCGGGATATCAAGGCTGCGGAAGAATTCCACCGTATAATGATACAGCTTCTCAAACCACTCCGGGCTCTCCTCCGGCTGGCAGACGACCACCATCTCCTGCTTTTCAAACTGATGGATGCGGTAAACCCCACGCTCCTCAATGCCGTGGGCTCCCACCTCCTTGCGGAAGCAGGGGGAATAGCTGGTCAGCGTCTGTGGCAGCTCCTTTTCTTCCAGAAGGGTGTCGATAAATTTGCCGATCATGGAGTGCTCGCTCGTGCCGATGAGGTAAAGATCCTCGCCCTCAATCTTATACATCATGTTTTCCATCTCGGCAAAGCTCATCACCCCATCCACCACGTTGCTGCGGATCATGAAGGGGGGCACATAATAAGTGAAGCCCTTGTCGATCATGAAATCCCGCGCATAGGAGAGGATTGCCGAGTGCAGCCGGGCGATGTCGCCGCGCAGGTAATAAAAGCCGTTGCCGCTCGTCCTGCGCGCGCTGTCGAGGTCGATGCCGTTCAGGCGCTCCATGATGTCCACATGGTATGGCACCTCAAATTCCGGCACGCGGGGCTCGCCGAAGCGCTCAAGCTCCACATTTTCACTGTCATCCTTCCCGATGGGGACGGAGGGATCAATGATATTCGGGATCACCAGCATCCGCTCACGGATCTGGGCGGAGAGCCCGTTCACCTCGGCATCCAACGCGGCCATCTCCTCCGCCATGTCGGAAACGCTCTTTTTGGCCTGCTCCGCCTCCTCCCGCTGGCCCTTGGCCATCAGCGCGCCGATCTGCTTGCTGATCGCGTTGCGCTGGCTGCGCAGGTATTCGCAGCGCGTGCGCGCGGCCCGGCACTTCTCGTCGAGTGCGATCACTTCATCCACAAGCGGAAGCTTTTCCTCCTGAAACTTTTTGCGGATATTTTCTTTCACCACATCCGGGTTTGCACGCAGGAATTTGATGTCTAACATAAGCGATCTCCTTTCATAATTCGGCGGCAAGCGGCAAAATAAAAAAGCCCCGTCCCCTTGATATGGGACGAAGCTGATCCTCCGCGGTGCCACCCATTTTGCCGGTTG
>USBP01000156.1 GCA_900552985.1 uncultured Oscillospiraceae bacterium | reverse complement strand
CACACAGCAATATTCCTTTTTACATAATGCGGCGAAGATCGGCCAGCGCCACCGCAGCGTGATGACGCGCAGTATGGAATATTACGGCCAGAATTTTGGCTTCATCCTGTATCATCATGAGCTCAAGGGCCCCTACGAGAGCTCCTCCCTCTATTTGGACGGCCTGGCAGACCGCGCGTATGTCTATGTCAACGGCCAGCTGCGTGGGATGGTTTACCGCAACGACAAGAAAAAATATGTGCCCATTGAAGCCCTGCCGGACGGCGGCAGCCTCGACGTGCTTGTGGAGGCGATGGGCCGTGTCAACTATGGCCCGGAGCTACACGACCGCAAAGGCGTCAGCCAGATCAGGCTTGGCAATCAGGTGCTTTTCAACTGGGATGTATATACGCTGCCGCTGGATAATATCGATGCGCTCGACTATAGCGGGAGCGACGACTTCCCGGCCTTCCTGAAGGGGCGCTTCAGCACGAACTCCCAGGCGGACTGCTTTGTGCATCTCAAGGGCTTTACGAAGGGCTATGTCTTTATCAATGGCTTTAATCTCGGCCGCTATTGGAAGATTGGGCCGCAGAGGTCGCTTTATGTGCCGGGCACGATCCTCCGGCAGGAGAATGAGATTATCGTGCTGGAGCTGGAGGGCTGCCGGACGAATACGGTAGAGATCACCGACCATCACGATATCGGCTAAGCAAAGCATCCTGTTAGAGCAGTCGAGCTGCACGGAGGCTTTGAAATGGATCAGATCATCACTCGTGGGCTTGAGATGGCGCCTTATATGCTCGGTGCGCTGCCCGTGATCCTGGCTTTTCGCTGGTTGCGGGCGCGTGGCTTGCAAAAGCGGAACCTGCACACCACTTGGCGGCATGAGCTTGCGCTTTGCACATTTCTAATGTTTCTTGTGGGCCTAGCCTCCCAAACGGTTTTGCCGCCGTTTCAAATGGGAGAGGATGGGCTTGCCATTGCATGGGGGCAAAGCCTGCGGCTCAATCTGGTTCCCTTCCGGATTTTTACCGAGAGCCTCGCTTCCGGGGCGGATTATTTTATCCTCAATTTTCTCGGTAATATCGGCATGTTTTTCCCCATTGGCTTTTTTACGGCTCTGCTCTGGGCGCGCCCGACTTTGCTTAAATCAGCAGGGGCAGGCTTTCTGTCCTCACTGGCAATTGAGCTTTGCCAGCTCCCCCTGGATCGGGGGACAGATATCGACGACCTTCTGCTCAATACATTGGGCGCGGCGCTGGGCTATTGGCTGTTTTTGCTGTTTCGGAAGCTTTGGCCCGGTTGTGTGGAAAGATGCAGGGTGCGCTCCTCCTGACCAAAAAACAGCGCGCTGCACAGTTCGTGGCAGCGCGTTTTTTGTCTCTAAATGTGCATGAGAGCGAATGAAGAGAGTTTATTTCAGCTCCTGCAAAAAGCATTCGATCCTGCGCAGCGCCTCCTGCAAATGTTCGGTTGAATAGCAGTAGGAAACGCGGATGAAGCCCTCGCCGCACTCGCCAAACGCATTGCCGGGGACGACGGCGACCTTCTGGCTGTCAAGCAGCTTTTGGGCGAAATCATCGGAGCTCAGCCCGCTTGAGCGAATGCATGGGAAGCAGTAGAATGCGCCCTCCGGTTCAAAGCAGGTGAGGCCCAACCGGTTAAAGCCATCCACGACAAGGCGGCGGCGCATATCGTATACCTTACGCATTTCCACCACGTCGCTGTCGCCGTTTTCCATTGCCTCAATCGCAGCATACTGCGCGGTGGTTGGCGCGCTCATGATACCGTATTGATGCATTTTGGTGATGGCTGCGATGATTTCCGCCGGACCCAGCGCATAGCCCAAACGCCAGCCGGTCATGGAGAAGGCCTTCGAGAAGCCGCTGACAACGATTGTGCGCTCCTGCATGCCTTCAATTTCTGCAATGGAAACATGCTGCTCGCCGCCGTATGTAAGCTCGCCGTAAATTTCATCGGAGATGACGATGATATCCGTTCCGCGCAGGACGGCTGCGATAGCCTCCAGATCCTCCCTCCGCATGATGGCGCCGGTCGGATTGTTGGGGTAGGGGAGCACAAGCAGCTTTGTTTTAGGCGTGATGGCCGCTTTCAGAGCCCCCGGCGTCAGGCGGAACTGATCCTCCGCCTTTGTGACAATCGGCACAGGCACGCCGTCGCTGATCGTCGTCAGAGGTGCGTAGCAGACAAAGGAGGGCTCGGGGATGAGCACCTCGTCTCCGGGCTCGATGAGCACGCGGAAGCACAGATCGAGCGCTTCCGAGCCGCCAACGGTGATAATCGCCTGCTTTGCGCCATCGTAGGAGACGTGGAAGCGCCGCTTATAATAGGCCGCTACGGCCCGGCGAAGCTCCATCAACCCTGCGTTGGAGGTGTATTTCGTATGCCCATCCAGCAAAGATTGAATGCCGACATCCCGGATGTGTGCCGGCGTTGGGAAATCCGGCTCGCCAACGCCGAGGGAGATGACGTCATCCATCTCCGCCACAATATCAAAAAAACGGCGGATACCGGAGGGCTTGATCTCCTTGATTTTTGTGTTGAGCAAATTTTGATAGTCCATCATCCATCTTCCTCCCTGTTTCTATATCCAGCATCATGCCCTTTTTATACCGAGGGCAGGATCAACCAAAGTATATGAGGTTCTGCAAGATAAAAGCCGCGCCGGCCCGCAGGCGCTTATTCAATCGGAATGGGCAGCGGCGTCCTGTTTTGAAACAGCGTGACGTGGGAAAAACCTGCCTGCCGGGCGATCTCCATCCCCTCGTTGACACCCTTGCCGAGATCTTCTGCAAAGTGCGCGTCGGAGCCGACCGTCACATACTCCCCGCCAAATTCCCGGAAGCGCTGAATGAAGGGGAGTGTGGGCAGCGTTTCCCCTAAGGGCTGCCGCAGGCCCGAGGTGTTAATTTCCAGAGCCTTGCCGGATTGGGCGGCTGCCCGCAGGATTTCATCGATCAGATCGCTGTGGCGCTTCAAATCAATCGTGCGGTGGTTTTCTCCTACAATATAGCGCAGCGGGTAGGTCAGATGAGCCAGAATGTCAAACCCGCCCCACTTCACCATAAGGAGCAGTTCCTTTAAATATTCCTCAAACATCGCATCAAGCTCGCTGTCGCTGAACCCATCGTATTCCATAAAGAAAAAATCCTTGCGGCCGCGCAGGTTGTGTACCGAGCCGATGACAACATCATACTCAAACCGGGAGAGAATCTGCCCGGCAAGCTCCGGCTCATAAGCAGGCTGGCCCAGCTCGATACCGGCTGAAACGATCAGCCTGCCGCGAAAGACGGAGCGTGCCTTTACCACCTCAAAATAGGATTGAAAGGTTGCACGGTCGTAATGGTCTTTGTAGTAGGCGTCCACCTCGCAGTGATCTGTAAAGGCGATGGCTCTCAGGCCTGTGCGTTCGGCGCATTCGCACAGATACATGGTGGAGTGGTTCCCATCCGGGGAATTGTCTGTGTGCGTGTGCATATCCATGCGCTTTTTAAATTCCATCAGAAAAAACCCCCTCTGCTCAGAGCCGGCTTTCCTTCTGTGAGGCCGCAGCGGCAATTTTCGTGCCTACAAACCAAAGCCTGCGCTCATTCTTATGTCCTTCCTTTTTGTGCACTTTTTATTTAATATAGCATATTTCACAGCCTTATAACAGTATCTGATTGAAATTTTTTCTAACAGATGCAGATTCCTCTATTCATCGGCGCGGGAATATGATAAAATATCTTTTAATATGGGAGCAGCCCGCTGTCTACGGGCGGCATTCCCGGTAAATTCAGAAGCGTTACGGAGGGTTCCTCATGCGAGCAGTGATTACCGTTGTCGGCAAGGATATGGTCGGCATCCTTTCGAGCGTATCCGACAGGTGCGCAAAAAACCAGGTCAATATCATCGAGGTGTCCCAGTCGATCCTGCAGGAGATGTTCTGTATGATTATGCTGGTGGATGTCAGCGGCTGTACCGTTCCCTTCACCGCGTTTGCGGAGGAGCTGGAGACGATGGGCAGCAAGATGAATCTCTCCATCCACGTGATGCACGAGGAGATTTTTAACTCCATGCACCGCATCTGAGCATCCATTTGATTGCAGGAAGGAATGGCGTTTACATATGATTAACACGAGGGATATCCTGGAGACCATCACCATGATCCAGGAGGAAAATCTCGATATCCGCACCATCACAATGGGCATTTCCCTGCTTGATTGCTGCGACTCTGATTTGGGCCGTGCCTGCGGCCGGATCTACGATAAGATCACCCGCAGAGCGGAGCGGCTGGTGCGCACGGGGGAGGAGAGCGAGCGGGAGTTCGGCATCCCGATCATCAATAAGCGGATTTCCGTCACTCCCATTGCGATGGTTTGCGGCGCGAGCGGGGGCGATCCGGTCGAGTACGCACTCACGCTGGAGCGCGCGGCGCAGGCGGTGGGCGTCAACTTTATCGGCGGCTATTCCGCGCTGGTGCAAAAGGGCTTTGCCGCGGGCGACGAGGCGCTCATTCGCAGCATCCCGGAGGCGCTCTCCCGCACGGAGCATGTCTGCTCCTCTGTCAATATCGGCTCTACCAAGGCCGGCATCAACATGGATGCCGTCGGCCTGATGGGCAGGATTGTGCGCG
>USBP01000155.1 GCA_900552985.1 uncultured Oscillospiraceae bacterium | reverse complement strand
GTTATTCTCATAGGACCATTTCTTATAGGTGCCCGCGACCAGGTGCTGGAAGCGGGTCGGGTTGGTGGAGTTGCCGGTGATCGAAACATCGACGCCCTCCGCCTTCATGATGGCCACGCCCTCAAGCACATCGTTCGCGCCATAGCAACGGACCTTGGCCTTCTCGCCGTCCGAATAGGCCTTTTCTTCCAGCACCTTGAGCTCGCCGGTATAGAAATCGTAGTCCGTCTTCACATAGGTAAAGCCGTTGATGCGGGAGATAATCATCGCCGCATCCTTGCCCAGACCGTTGAGGATCACGCGCAGCGGCTCCTTGCGCACCTTGTTGGCCGTGCGGGCAATGCCGATTGCACCCTCCGCTGCGGCAAAGGATTCATGGCCCGCGAGGAATGCAAAGCACTTCGTTTTCTCCTCCAACAGCATGGCGCCAAGGTTGCCGTGGCCCAGGCCGACGTTACGCTGCTCAGCCACTGAGCCGGGGATGCAAAACGCCTGCAAGCCCTTGCCGATGGTAGCCGCGGCTTCGCTTGCCTCCTTCACGCCGGTTTTCAGCGCAATAGCGACGCCCAGCGTATATGCCCAAACGGCATTCTCAAAAGCGATGGGCTGCACGCCCTTGACAATCTTCTCTACGTCGATCCCTTTTTCAAGGCAAAGGGCGCGCGCATCCTCCAGGCTGGCAATGCCGTATTCAGCAAGGCATTTCTCGATTTTAGGCATTCTTCTCTCTTTGCCTTCAAACATGATATCGTTAGCCATTCTTCCAGTCCTCCTTACGACTTATTCCTCACGCGGGTCGATGTACTTCACGGCCTCGGCGAAGCGGCCATAGGTGCCGATGTTTTTCTCATAGGCCTCTTTGGGGTCCACACCGTGACGGATATCCTCAAGCATTTTACCAACCTTGACAAACTGATACCCGATCACCTCGTTATTCTCATCCAGCGCCATTTTGATGACATAGCCCTCCGCCATCTCCATATAGCGCACGCCCTTCAGGCCGGTAGAGTACATCGTGCCGACCTGGGAGCGAAGGCCCTTGCCGAGATCCTCCAGTCCTGCGCCGATGGGAAGGCCGTTTTCAGAGAACGCGGTCTGGCTGCGGCCGTATACAATCTGCTGGAACAGCTCGCGCATGGCAACATTGATCGCGTCGCACACAAGGTCAGTGTTCAGGCACTCAAGCAGCGTCTTGCCGGGCAGGATCTCTGCGGCCATGGCGGCCGAGTGCGTCATACCGGAGCATCCAAGCGTCTCCACCAGCGCCTCCTGCACAATACCATCCTTCACATTGAGGGTCAGCTTGCAGGCGCCCTGCTGCGGCGCACACCAGCCCACACCGTGCGTCAGGCCGGAGATATCCTTGATCTCATAGGCTTTTACCCATTTCCCTTCTTCCGGGATGGGCGCGGGGCCATGATGCGGGCCTTTAGCGACTGTGCACATTTTTTCCACTTCGTGGGAATAGTTCATAATCCGTGACTCCTTTCGATGTTCACATCCATTGGGATCAGTTCCGCGTTTGGAACAGGACTAAGGTTTATTATACTCAAATCCATCTTTTTCCGCAAGCCGCGCAGCAGAGGTTTTCACTTGATAAAATAGAAAAAGCCTCTTGTGAAGAACGGACTTTTGTTAAAAATCGCATACTATCAGTAGAAGCAAGCAAAATAGAAAGAAAAGTGGAGGACCCCCTTGTTTTTTTTTTCGTTGTGTATTAGGATTTAGGATAGTTTTTGAGCCGTCATAAAGCGGCTCTTTTTGACTTGGGTAGGAAGGTGTTTTGTTTTGAAACGTGACAGAGAACGCCGGCAGGTGCGCCCTTTTTCCCCGGCGCGCATCATTGCCGCGAGCTTTTTAGGCGTCATCCTCGTGGGCACGCTGCTGCTGATGCTCCCGGCAGCCTCCCGGGACGGGCGGATGCTGCACCCGTTGACGGCGCTATTTACGGCAACCTCCGCCACCTGCGTGACGGGGCTGACGCTTGTGGACCCATACACACAATTTACTTTCTTCGGCCAGGTTGTGCTGCTGCTGCTGATTGAAGTAGGGGGCATCGGCATCCTGACATTGACAAATTTTTTTATGTTTACCCTGCGGAAAAAGCTTGGCCTGCGCACACTGCGGCTGGCGCAGGAAAACACGAATGCGAGCTCCCTGCACAACATCAAATCGCTGCTGCGCATCATCATCGCTACAACGCTGATTATCGAATCTCTCGGGGCGGTGCTGCTGGCCACCCGTTTTGTGCCGAAATATGGAATGCACGGGATCTGGGTTTCCATCTTCACCTCTGTTTCTGCGTATTGCAACGCGGGGTTTGATATCCTCGGCAATGAAACGCCTTTCGGTTCGCTGATCCACTATAACGGCGACGTGATTGTGCTTTACACAGTTATGGCCTTAATCGTTCTGGGCGGCATCGGCTTTATGGTGTTTCAGGATTTACTGGCTTGGCGGCGGCACCGCCACCTCATGCTGCATACAAAAACCATGCTGATCATGACGGCGGTGCTGATCCTCTCCGGTTTTTTGCTTTTTTTCATCGTGGAGTACAACAATCCGGAAACGCTTGGCCCTATGCCGTTATCCGAAAAGATCAACGCGGCGCTCTTCCAATCCGTATCGGCCCGTACGGCGGGCTTCGCCAGCCTGGATCTGAGCAAGCTGCATGACTTCTCCAAGGTTGTAATGATTTTTCTGATGATTATCGGGGCGGGGAGCGGCTCCTGTGCCGGCGGAATTAAAGTAACAACCTTCCTCGTCCTGGCGATGACAGTGGTTTCCGTCATTCGTGGCCGGGAGGATACCGTCATCCTTGGGCGTCGTGTGGCGAAACAGACGGTCTATAAATCCATGGCCATTGCGTCCCTCGGCATGGCCGCCGTGGTAATGAACGCTGCGGTGATCTTAGTTACCCTGCCGGAGCTGTCGGGTGTGGATGGAATTTTTGAAGCTGCCTCCGCCTTCGGCACGGTGGGCATGACGGCGGGCGTTACGCTTCAATTTGGCGCAGCTTCCAAAATCGCAACCATCCTCACAATGTTTGTCGGGCGAATTGGTCCGGTTTCCGCCGCGCTGGCGCTCGCAATCCGCGGTGAGGGCAAAGGCGGGGAAATTTTGCCGGAAGGAAAGATTATCGTCGGGTAACTGGCAGATATTGCTGCGATTTTCCAAATGAGGAAATGAATACTCATTCAAAAAAGTAGCGTTTTCCATTGACTTTTTGGCGCGTTTGCTGTAAAGTAATAACCAGAAATGCCGTGCCTTGCGGCGGCGCAAACAGAGCGGGTAGCTACATAGTCAAATGGATGCGTCTCGGTCTGTTTGTGCAAAATTAAGAAAGGGGCATATTTATAATGAAAAAGAACCTGACCAAACTTCTTGCCCTCATGATGGCGTTGGCGCTCGTTTTCTCCCTGGCTGCCTGCGGCGGAGATCCCGCAGAAGAGGAAAGCACTGGTCCTTCCAACGCAGTTGTGGGCGAGAGCGACACCGATGCTGCTGTGCCGGATGAGAGCAACACTGACCCGAGCAACACCGACCCGAGCGCTGCGGAAGACCCGAGTGATACGGCTCCGGTAAGCGAACAGGATTCCCAGACTGCTGACGAGCCGGGCACGAAGGCTCCCGCAGGAAATGGGGGCGGTGGTGCCGCTGCCAACAAAGCACCCTCTGGCGTTGCCGAGATCGTGAAGGCCTATAACGCTGGCATTGTTACGATGAAATCCGCTTCGATGAACCGTACGCTGGATGCGGGCCGTGTATACAGAGAGAAAGAGATTCCGATTGTCGGCAAAATTGATTTGAACCTTGGCAGTGAACAAGGAGTAAAAGATGCGTTCAGCAACAATGGTCAAGCTACACAGATTTCTGATAAAAAGCTCTATAATGTGAATGCTTCTGATGTTAGCAGCGCAACCTGCAAGGAGAGCGGCAATAACTATATCTTCACCATTAACCTGAAGAGCAAAACGCTTGATGTCAACAGTGCAAAGCATGGCGATGGTGGCTATAGCTACTTTATCGACAAAGCGGAAGCCACTACAGTAGTTGCCAGCATGTTGAAAGCGTTTCATCTTCCTGGAAGCGCAACCATTAAAGGCGGTACCGTTACCCTGTCGAAAGGCGTTATTGTGGCGACAGTAAGCAAGAGCAGTGGCAAAATCTCAAAGGTAAACTATTCCTTTGCAGAGTCTGTTGTTGCAGAGGCTTCTTACTTCGGAGTGGCTATTGATGAAGCAACGATTACCGGCCACGGCACCGTGAATTATTCTGCATAAGCTTTGGCATACGGAGCCGGCCCCGAGTAAATCGGGGCCGGTATTTTTTGTCGTCAGCACATTCTTCCTCTGTTATAGAAATATAGGAAACCAGCAAAATCTGAAAATCAGATTCCAATTTTATCTAAAATTTTACAACCGTAAGTCCTCACCTGAACTCCGATTTTGCATTGTGCATTGACATCTGTCTGTTTTTTTGCTATCATTTTATCGTTACCCAACACATGCCTCCATAGTTAAATGGATATAACAAGCCCCTCCTAAGGGCTAGTTGTAGGTTCGATTCCTACTGGGGGTGCCAAAAAATAATCCCGCTATATTAGCGGGATTCCTTATTTT
>USBP01000154.1 GCA_900552985.1 uncultured Oscillospiraceae bacterium | reverse complement strand
GGGTGCTTCCCGCCGGCGCAGAGCGGGCGGCGTTGGTGACCACCGCTTCCGTCGGCTTCAAAGAGAAAGATTATCATGTGCCCCGGCTCCGCAGTGAGCTGGAGGGGCTGGGCCTTATCGTTGATGCTTTTGATTTTGACAAACAGCCGGCCAGCCGGCTGTTTGCCTATCAGGTGATTGAATGCATCGGAGGGAACCCGTTTTATCTGGTGCGCAGGATGCGGGAGGCGCATTGCGAGCCGTATTTGCAGGAGCTGAAATCGAGCGGGTTGTTCATCGGTGTGAGCGCGGGAAGCTTGGCCATGCAGGAATCAATGGAGCTGGTGGATCACTTCAGCCCGGAGCTACGGATGCAGGCCGGCGGAGGGAATTCCACAGGTATGGGGATCACCGGGGTAGAGATATTGCCGCACTATCGCAAATATCTGCCTCGTTTTGAACGCTTTGAGGAGAGAACGGAGGCCTATGAGCAAAAATCCGGTCGCCGCGTGATCCGGCTCGACGATGGACACGGCGTTTTTGTGGACGAAACAGAGCATTTTGAAATCCTATAGGACGGAGGAGACAGGATGAAACTACTGATGATTGGCGGCGGCGGGCGCGAGCATGCCCTGATCCGCAAGCTCAAGGAAAGCCCGCGGGTGGAAAAGGTTTATTGCGCGCCGGGCAACGGCGGCATTTCGCGCGATGCGGAGTGCGTTGCTGTTTCTGCGATGGATGTGGAAGGCGTTGTCGCCTTCAGCAAGGCGCAGCAGATCGATCTTGTTTTTGTCGCGCCGGACGATCCGCTTGCCGCAGGCATGGTGGATGCGCTGGAGGCGGCAGGGATCCGCGCATTCGGCCCCTCCCGGGCGGCGGCGGAGATTGAGAGCAGTAAGGTCTTTTCAAAAAACCTGATGAAGAAATACGGCATCCCCACGGCGCGGTATGAGGTATTTGACGCGCCGGAAAAGGCGCTTGCCTATATTCTGGAGCAAAACGCCTGGCCTGCTGTCATCAAGGCGGATGGCCTTGCGCTTGGCAAGGGCGTCGTCATCGCCCAGAACGAAGCGGAGGCCGGAGAAGCCCTGCGCTCCATGATGGAGGATAAAATTTTTGGAGAATCCGGCAACCGCGTTGTGGTGGAGGAATTCCTCACCGGCCCGGAGGTATCCGTGCTGGCATTTACAGACGGCGAAACGGTGAAGCCCATGGTATCCTCCATGGATCATAAACGCGCCTATGACGGCGACCGGGGCCCTAACACAGGCGGGATGGGTACCATCAGCCCAAACCCCTATTATACGCCGGAAGTTGCCGCGCGCTGCATGGAGGAGATCTTTTTACCCACTATCCGCGCCATGCGGCAGGAGGGGCGGCCCTTCCGGGGCTGCCTGTATTTCGGCTTGATGCTCACCCCCGACGGTCCAAAGGTGATCGAATACAATTCCCGCTTTGGCGACCCGGAGACGCAGGTCGTCCTGCCCCGGCTGAAAACACCCCTCATCGATATCGTGGAGGCGGTTGTGGATGGCACGCTTGCACAGCAGGAGATTGAGTGGTCAGAAAACGCCTGCGCCTGTGTTGTGATGGCCTCCGGCGGTTACCCGAAATCGTATCCGAAGGGGTTGGAGATCACTGGCCTAGATGAAGATGGTCAGTTGCAGGGTGTAACGGTATATCATGCGGGCACCTCGTACCGCGACGGCAGGTTTTACACGGCGGGCGGCCGTGTGCTGGGCGTCACAGCGTGCGGAGATACGTTGGAGGAGGCTCTGGGCAGGGCGTATGAGGGTGTGCACAGCATTCATTTTGAGGGCGCGCATTATCGCACGGATATCGGACATAAATAATTCATAAATTGTTTACAGAAAGCAACTGCATTTTCAGCGCTTTTTCGGTAAGCTGAAAAGTAGTGTTCTGCGGAGCGATGCGGCGGTGACATCACAGCGTCCGGCTGCTTGCGCAGAGGGTTCAGTATTTGAAAGCGGTGAGAGAGTTGGAAAAATTCAAGGCACTTTCCAAGTGGAAGAAGACGGCTGTAATTGTGGGTGCGATTGCCGTTGTGCTGGCGATTGCGCTGGTGATCTACTTCCTCGTCCGGCCGGAACCGGGTACGCCTGTAACGCTTGTCAGCGTGCAGCAGGGCGATATTCAGCAGGAGCTGATCGCCTCGGGGACGGTTGAATCCGACAACCAGACAAATTTCTCTTTGCTGGAGGGCACAAAGGTGCTCACGGTGAATGTTAAAGTGGGCGACCATGTGAAAAAAGGGGATGTGCTGGCCACCTTTGACGCATCCTCCCTTTCCGGCAAGCTCAGCGAGCGGCGCGCTGCATATAATGAAGCGCTGCAAACCTACAACAATTCCCTGACGGCGGCGAGCGAGGCCAAAGCAAAGCTGCCGCAGGTCAACGCAGATATTGCAGAGCTGGAGAAAAAGATAGAAGCGCTCACACAGCAGGCGCAGGCTGCCCAAACAACCACGCAGGCTGCCGCCTCAGAACAGACGCAGGCCGCAACCGAGGCTACAACCACACCGAACACGCTGCAGGGCCAGATTCAGGCCATCATTGATAAGCTGCTTGGGGCCAACGGTACGGTTTCGCAGATACAAAAGCTGATGGAGCAGCTCACCCAAATGGCGGAGAATGGGTTTGATTTATCCTCTATGGCGAGTTCCGCCTCGACAGAGCTGATTCAGGCGCAGATGGATTTGGCACAGCTGAAAATCCAGAAGACTACGCTGGAGGCGCAGCAGAACGGCACGCTGTCCCGAACCTATAAGCTGGTGGTGGACGCCAGCAAAAAATCGCTCGATGAGATGGAGGCTATGGTAGAAAGCCTACGAAACGGCTGGGTAGCAGAGGATGACGGCGTTGTGACGGCGGTCAATATTACCGCAGGAGAAACGTATCAGGGCGGAGGAGCATCTGCTGCCACCAGCTCGTTTGATATTTCATCCATTTTACAGGCTGTTTCCGGCGGCACAGATCTGGATAGCCTGATGAATACGCTCACATCCCTTGGCACTGGTGCGAACGTGGGGATGACGGTGGAGAATTATGGGCAGTTTTACGCTTCCTTTTCACTGGATAAATATGATGTACTCAAGGTGAAAACCGGTATGCCGGCTGTGATTACCACGGCCAGCGGAGATCTTGACGGAGAGGTTTCCTTTATCAGCCCGGTGGCGTCCTCGGGCGGCGGGCTGGATCTGAGCAATCTGGCCGGGAGCCTCACCGGTGCGGGGAGCTCCAGCAGCATTCCGGCGAAGGTGAAAATCAATAACCCGGATGCAAGCGTAATCATCGGCGTTGATGTGGATATTGCCATCCAGACGGATGAGGCGGTCGGCGCAACACTGATCCCGCTGGAATCCCTCTTAGTGGAGGAAGGCAAAAAGTATGTTTTCATCTATAACGAAGAGGAAGGCACCGTAGCGAAAACCGAGGTAGAAACCGGTCTTGTCTCCGACACGATGTATCAGATTCTCTCCGGCGTTTCTGTAGGGGATCATATTGTGAGAACCCCCTCCAAAACTTTGGCGGATGGCGCGCGTGTGACAGTCCAAGAAGAGGGTGAAAGCGTCGTCTCCTCTGAAACCAACTGATGCGGAGGCGGTAAAGTTTGAATATCAAGGAAAATATCCGCATCGCGATTTTCAGCATTCGTACCAATCTGCTGCGCTCCCTGCTGACCATGCTCGGCATCATCATCGGCGTTGCTTCCGTGATTGCGATTATCACGGGGGGCAACGGCGACTATATCGTGGGTATGATTCAGGATATGGGCCAGAGCGCAATTTCCATTCAGGTGAATCAAAAGGGCACCTCCACGAGCGATTATATCACAGATGATGATTTGGAAGCGCTCAAAGGGCAGGACAGTATTGATTATGTTTCGCCTTTCCTGCTCGGCATGGGAACCTTTGAGGCGAACAATGAGAGCGGGATGTGCTTCCCTGTGGGTTGTGCTCCGGATATGGAGCAGATTTCAAAGCTCTCCGCAAGCTATGGCCGGATGTTTACGCAGGAAGAATATGAGGCCGGGCGCAATGTATGTATTATCGACGGCATGAATGCACAGGCCCTTTTCGGCTATGAAAACGTGGTGGGGGAATATATTAATGTGACGGTCAGCGATAAGACCGTGCGTTTGCGAATTATTGGCGTGATGGATGTTTCTGCACTGATGGGCGGTATGGATAATGAAGCCCTGATGGAGCAGATGCAGCAAATGAGCAACACCATGGGCAACATGTGTTATGTGATTGCACCGGCCCCGGTGGTATCCTCCCTGATGGGGTCGAGTGGGCGGTACAATATGGTGTATATCTCCGCAAAGGATGAGAACCAGCTGGATGCTGCGGGGAACACTGCCAAAAATATTTTGCAAGCCCGGCACAACAATTTTGACCGTGAGGCATATACCATTACCAATATGGCAACTTACATTGAGCTGCTCGATAAGGTCATCAGTGTGTTCACCACATTTATCGCCGCAGTCAGCGCGATTTCACTTGTGGTCGGCGGAATTGGCGTGATGAATATTATGTATGTTTCTGTCAGCGAACGAACGCGCGAAATCGGTATCCGAAAGGCGCTGGGCGCCCGGACGAGGACAATTTTGTTCCAGTTTTTAACGGAATCAGTGATCCTCTGCCTGATCGGCGGCGTGATGGGTATGA
>USBP01000153.1 GCA_900552985.1 uncultured Oscillospiraceae bacterium | reverse complement strand
CTCCCCTGCCGTATCGGGCAGCCTGAAGGCGATCGATCAGTATCTCATCCCGCCTTACGCGAGAGGGGCCGTGCTCTGGGCCACAGTAAACGGCGTTATCCCGGCCTCCGGCGCTGCCTTCTGTCCGCTGAAAGCGGCCACGAGGGCCGAAGCCGCCTGCGGCATTTTGCAAACCAGTACACTTTAATATCGACATATCGCAAAGCCGGCCCTTTCCCACGCAGAAGAAAAAAGCGTGGGAAAGGGCTTTTTCATAAGCCAAAATGAGAATTCCCATCTCTTGCTTCCCTGCCGGCCAATGCGGTATAATAAAAGCGGGAAGCCCTGCGCCTTCCCCTATCATCACGACGAAAGGAAGTTTTCATCATGCTCAGCGAAAAAGTTGCCTCGCTGCTCAACACCCAGGTCAACAAGGAGTTTTATTCCGCCTACCTGTATCTCCACTTTGCAAATTTCTATACGGAGCAGGGCCTCAGCGGCTTTGCCAACTGGTATCAGGTGCAGGCGCAGGAGGAGCGCGATCACGCCATGCTGATGGTGCAGTACCTGCAAAATAACGACGCAAAGGTCACCTTTGAGGCAATTGCAAAACCGGACGCTGCACTCAGTGAGAATATGGATCCTCTCAAGGCTGGCCTCGCACACGAGCAGTATGTCACCAGCCTGATCCACACGATCTATGAGGCAGCCTATGAGGCGAAGGATTTCCGCACCATGCAGTTCCTCGACTGGTTCGTTAAGGAGCAGGGCGAGGAGGAGACCAACGCCGCCGACCTGATTAAGAAAATGGAGCTGTTCGGCACAGATGCGAAGGGCCTGTATATGCTCGATCAGGAGTTGGCTGGCCGCGTCTATGCCGCCCCCAGCCTAACGCTTTAAAAAGCGCTGCTCGCGCCATAGCGGGCGGCAATTGACCTACACAACAAAAACCGGATCGGAACGTGCGCAGCCGCTCGCTCTGATCCGGTTTTCCCTTTGTGATCCGGCTTTATCTGACGAAAGCCAGAAGGTTCACGCCCTGCGTTTCGCTTTACTCCGCAGGAGGCGCAGATGCGCCGCCATCGCCTGCCTTTTCCAAATACTGGCCGGGCGTCATATGAAACTCGGCGTAGAAGGCCCTATAAAAAGTTCTGGCAGAGCGAAACCCCGCCTGAAGGGCTGCGGATTCCATATTTGCAGGAGCCTGGGCCATGCATGCCCGCAGAAAACGGTTGATTCTCACCCGGTTCAGGAATGCGTTAAAATTACTGTTGCATCGCTGGTTCACCGTACGGCTGACAGTGTTCCACGGTGTACAGCAGGCTGCCGCCACAGAGTCAAGCGTAAGCGGGCGCTCCGCATTCTCTGTAATATAACGGATAATCGTGTCCCCCAATGTGTCCGGTTCAGAGGGAAGCGTCCCATCGATCGCGGCATTTACAATGTCCTCAACCATCTGGAAATAGAGGGCCCTATTCTTAGGAGATAGCTGCGCAAAAGCCCGATACAGGGAGAACACCTCCCCCCACCTGTTGCCGTCATCATGGCAGATAAGGGTCTCCGGCAGGCGAAGCGCCACGCGCTCGGATACATCATCCGGCAGAATCGGCGCGACAAATTTGTTGGTTACCTTCATCCCGGCGGAAAAGGCGTGCAGTTCAAACGGCTTGATGATAATAAAATCATCGGTATGGAGCTCCACACGCCGGTCGCCCAGCAAAGCAGTCACATCCCCCTGCACAGAGAACAGAATCTCAACCTGCCGGTGCACATGCAAAAAGCCGCCGAGGCGATGGAAATAATGGCATGTACCATTGAAATGGATGCTGCTCTGATCATAAATCTTATACTCATTCATGGCCTTGATTATAAAGAATAAATTCAAATCTGTCAATACGTACACAATGATTTGTCAGTAGATTTTTACCTTTTATCATGGAATTTGATTGAGTATTTTTATATAATTCGATCAGAGCATCGGTATAAAAAGGGAACACCGATACGAAGGAATTTTTATTTTTCCATTTTTCTGCCCCTGGGAGGAGGAAGATTTTGTCCATATTGCAGAACAAAATTGAGAACGCTGCGCTGCGCTTGTTTTATCCGGCATGGGTAACCCTGCGCCGTCCCGCGCCGCCAAAGGGCGGGGCGCTTGACCTATCCAAATTCGAGCTGGTGTTTGAGGATCCATTCAACGAGCTGGATTTACAGACGTGGGGCCACCGCCGCAGCCGTGACGGCGCTCCCATTGCCGTACGCAAGGGCGGTTTCTGGGCGCCGGAGCAGGCGTTTGTGCAGGATGGCTGCCTGCACATCCGGGCCGAGCATCGGGCAGATGGGCCCTCAGGGCCGGGCTATTACGCCGCCTGCCTGGATACCAGCGCATCCTATCAACAAACCTACGGCTATTTTGAATGCCGCTGCAAGCTGCCTGCTGCACAGGGGATCTGGGCGGCATTCTGGCTGCAATCCGACGCTGTAAAGCAGGGCGTTCCGCCCTCGCAGGGGATGGAGATCGATGTGTTTGAATCCCCCCTCTATAAGAGGAAGGCTGGCAATGCGGTTATCACCTCCAACCTACACTATAACGGCTATGGGCTGGGCCACAGGTTCCAAAATGTCGGCTTTTTCATGGCGGAGGAGCCCTACAACCGCTTTAACACCTATGGCGTGGAATGGAACGAGCGGGAATACATTTTTTACATCAACGGCCGTGAGACGGCGCGCTCCTCCTTTGGGGGCGTTTCGCAGGGCCCGGAATATATGCTGCTCTCTGTAGAAGTGGATGGGACAGGCGGCTCCCCAGGGTATGGGTGGTCCGGCCACGTGGGCAAAAACTCACCGGGCGCACTGCCTGCGGATTTTGTTGTGGATTACGTGCGGGCTTACCAATATAAGGCGAAACAATAGAAAGCGGAGGAGTTATTTTGAAGCAAATTGAGCAAGTAAAACATTTTTTGACCACGGCAGCAACCTATTGGAAAAAGCCGCCCGAAGGGCGCTATATGACCTATAAGGAGATTTTATCGCTCGCGGTGGGCGGTTTCGGAGCAAAATTCCTGGTGTGGGCAGGGTACCAGCTGATGATCAGCGTGGGCAACGCCTTTATCTGCAATACCGTCGGCATCGGCCCCATGCCGGTTTATGTGATCTGGCTGCTGAGCATTCTGTCAAGTTTCCCGCTTACAGCGCTGCGTGCCAGAATGATCGACAACGCACGCAGCATGAAAGGGAAATACCGGCCGTATATTTTCTCCATGGGCCTGCCGACCGCCCTCCTCGGCGTACTGTACGTCTGGTTTCCCTATGAAAAGGTTGGCACATGGGCCACCTATATATTCGTTCTGCTGATCAACATTGGCCTGCAGTTCTTCTACAACTTCTTTAACGACGCATATACCAGCCTGGTCAACGTCCTTTCACCCAACACCATTGAGCGCTCGGATGTAATCTCTATTAAATCCGTTGTAGAAAATCTGGCCCCCTCCATCTGCTCCTTCGTGATGCCGCTGGCCGCCAGGGCCATCACTGGGGAAAATACGCTGTATGACATGCGGGTTTACCGCGTGCTGTTCCCGCTGTTTTTCATCGCCGGGTTCACAATCTCCATGCTGATCTACGTCAACACAGAGGAAAAAATCGTTCAGGCAAAGACGCACGTCATTCAGGTAAAATTCATCGATGCGTTTAAGGCGGTGGCCAAAAACAAATATTTCTGGGTGATCTCCCTAGCCGGATGGATCGGCTTCCTGGAGGGCGCATCCGGCTCCCTTATCGGCTGGATGTATAATTACCAGCAGGTATGCACGGCCACGCAGTATTCCATCATCACCCTCATCACGGGCAACGCCTCCTTCTGGCCAATGCTGCTTGCGCCGTATTTCATCCGCAAGTACGGCAAAAAGCGCATCCTGCTCACCACCAACCTGCTGAATGTCCTCTTCTTCTCCTTCATGGTCCCGGTCGTCCGGCAGACCGGCGCTTCATGGATCATCTGGGCGCTGACCATCTGCATCTGCGCAAATAATTTTATCACCACGCTCAGTAACCTTTTGGTGACGGGCATCAATGCGGATGTACGCGACTACCAGCAATATATCACCGGCGAGCGCATCGACGGCATGTTCTCCGCCGTCGGGCTGATCGGCACTGTGATTTCCCTGGCTACGAGCTTCGTCCTCCCCACCCTGTACGACCGTGCCGGCCTGAACGAGACGGTTGCCCTCTCGCTTGGGTATGACGGCTCGAACGTCTATGACGTTTTGTATGACCCAAGCTATTTTGCCCAGATCAGCACGGTGCTGGTCGTAGCCTCGATCATCGGCGCGATTATGAACGTCATCCCCTATTTCTTCTATGATCTCACCGAAACCCGTCAAAAAGCGATCGTCGCTGTTTTAAAAATCCGTGCCCTGTTTGAGGATTATGGCAATCACGTCCTTCGGGAGGATAAGATGGCGGAGGCCGTTGAAATCATCCGTGAGGCACAGGCCTACGCACACCGGGAGCCCAGCACTGTATCCAGGGACGGCATCCGCGCTGCGCGCAAAACCCACGACAAAGCACAGGTTAAGGCGGCCCGTAAGACCTACCGCCAGGCGATGGAGGAGAATGAAAAAATCGAAATCGCGCGCCTTGTCAACCTGGAGCTCCACCGGTTTGATACCCCAGAGGGAAAAGCGGAGCTTGAAAACGCCC
>USBP01000152.1 GCA_900552985.1 uncultured Oscillospiraceae bacterium | reverse complement strand
GCGGAAACAAAGCAGGAGCGCGGTTTTGACCGCGCTCCTGCTTTAATAAAGGAAAGAAAGGAGAAAAAAATGAAGAAAAATGAAGAACCCTCATCGAGGGGATCGTAAGCAAGCTGATCCGCAGAGGCAGCGGACGCTCATCAGCAAAAATCGTCCGCTCTCCTGCTGCATGAATATGATACCCTCTAAATATGTCGTTTGTGTGACCATTTTTCAAAAAATATGAAAAGACAATATGAATCAAAATTTTATGCCTATAAATCCTGCAAGCCCATAACATCTTCAACTGGTATGGAAAACAGCAGGCCAGCATCCCCAGTTTGCTGCTTCAGCCCGTCGCAAATCGCCTGCATTACGGAGCGTCTGTAATCCAAAGGAACAAGAATCATCACCAGCTCCTTTTCCGGCCGAATCAACAGGTGGAGAAAGTTCTCCTCCTCTCCGCTGTCAAACCCGCGCGCATGAACAACTGTCCCTCCGCTGGCCCCGGCCCGGCGTGCGGCATCCATAACCACTTCGGTTTGTCCGCGGTCCGCCACACAGACAATCATATCATGCGTGCGTTTGAGAGCATTCATTTCTTCTATTTCCTCCGTTTCAATAATGGTAGCGCCGAGTTGAATCCGCCGCAGCGCGGCCATACTGGCGCTGGAAAATATTGCACTGCACGCAACCCCGCCACCCGGCCTCGCAAAGGGCAGATCCTTACGAAGCGCCTGCAGCCCGCTCCGTATTACGCACCGTGGCGCCGCGCTAAACAGGATGTCCTTTTCCGGCTCTCCTAGGCCCAAATATTCTATGATCTCCGATTTTGCCGTACCGGTTCCCAAACACATCAGCTGTGTTTCGATACCGGCCTGCCGGTAAAGCCGGGCCATTTTCGTCCCTTTTCCGCGATCTACGATCGTTATCAGCACCTGCAGAGGCAACGCATGCATTCGTTTTAAACCTCCTCATACTCAATGATTTCATTTTGAGCATCTGATAATTCATCCCTACTACGCTTTGTCTTCACACGATAAAGCAGTCCGATTCCCTGGATGACTATCAGGGGCGTCATCGCCACCATTGCAACAATCCCAAACGCATCCATCAGAATATTGCCGCCCAAAGCGCCACAGGCCCCCATTGCAAAGGGCAAAAGGAAGGTCGCCGTCATTGGCCCGGAAGCAACGCCGCCGGAGTCAAACGCAATCGCCGTAAACATCTTGGGCACCACAAAAGTCAATAAGAGCGCGCAGACATAACCAGGCACCAAAAGCCAATAGATCGATACCCCGGTCAACACTCGAATCATGGATAGCCCAACAGACAGCGCCATGCCCACCGAGAGCCCGTTCATCATCGTCTTCTGCGAAATCGCACCGCCGGAAATCTCCTCCACCTGCTTATTCAGCACCAGCACTGCAGGCTCCGCCTTTACAATGAAGAAACCGATCAACATACCAAGTGGAACCAAAACCCACCGATAGGGCAGTGAGGCAAGCTCTCTGCCCAAATAGCTTCCAACCGGCATAAAGCCGACATTGACCCCTGTCAAAAACAGCATCAGCCCCAAGAAGGTGTAAACCATGCCGACCAGCACCTTGACCAACTGCTTCTTCCTTAATTTTAAAACGAATATTTGAAAAACAACAAAGAAAAGCAGAATCGGTAAAAGCGCCAAAAGCACTTCTTTTGCATACGCCGGAAACGCCCGGCCGAATTCCAGACCCAAATCCCGGGTTGTGCTGATCACCGGTACGGTAATCTCCGCATACTCCGCCTGAGAAGGCTCATAAATAATCCCCAAAAGCAGCACCGATAAAATGGGGCCGATTGAGCACAGCGCCACGATGCCAAAGCTGTCGCTTTCCGCATCTCCATCGTTACGCAGAGCAGCCAGACCAATCCCAAACGCCATGATAAACGGCACCGTGATCGGGCCTGTCGTAACACCGCCTGCATCAAACGCAAGCGCCACAAATTCATTCGGCACAAAAATAGAGAGGATAAAAACAGCAGCATACCCAATCATCAATAAAACAGAAAGACGCACCCCGCATACCATACGTAGAAAGGCTACCGCCAGAAAAAAGCCCACGCCAACCGCAACGGTCAGTATCAGCGCCATATCAGGCACGCCGGGCGTTTGCTGTGCCAGGACCTGCAAATCCGGCTCCGCCACCGTGATGATAACGCCGACAGCAAAGCACGCCATCGTGACCCATACGGTTTTTTTCACCTTTGCAAGCTGTGTGCCCAAATGCTCGCCAACCGGTATCATCGCCAGATCCGCCCCCAGTGTGAAAAAACCCATCCCCAAAATCAGGAGCCCGGCCCCGGTTAAAAAAAGCAGAAAGGTATCCGTCGGCATTGGTGCAATCGTAACGCACAGGAGCAATACAATGGCTGTGACCGGCACCACTGCCTGTAAAGATTCGATGATTTTCTCCCGCAGCTTTCGATTCATCTCATACCGCCTTTCTGTACCAGGAATCATCTACCTCCTGCAAGCATTGTACAGTATGTATATTTTCATTATACTTCAGGGGCTCCCTCCTTGTCAATGCACGTCCATTCATCCGCAGAAAATCCTGTATTATACGACTAATTGTGCGTCAAAAGCAAGTGGCAGCAATTATACAGGCAGGATTGACTCTGCCTTCCATCGAAGCTGTATACGGAAGGCGGTCTGCCCAGCCTGTAAAGAAACAAACGCGAGCGCCGCTCAATCCGTTTCGTAATACTGTAAAAATTGCATCGCCTGCGTAAGCGTCAGCCCGGCCTTGTAGCACCCTGGCTGCGTCGTCGAGTAGCCTCCAAAAATATTCCCCATTTGCAGGCAGCGCATAAGGGGCCATCCCCGATATACGCCGTACAGAAGGCCCGCCATAAAATTATCCCCCGCGCCGGTCACATCCACGGCAGTAAAAAGCGAAACTGCCGGCACGCGCAGGATTTCCCCCTCATAAAGCGTGAGGCAGCCCTCCGCGCCGCATTTGATCACAGGGATTTTCACCGCCTCGCCGAGCTTTCGCAGCGCATCCTCCAACCGTTCCTCGCCGGTGAGCTGCCGCGCTTCCTTTTCATTTGGCGTAAAAAAATCTACGCATTGCAGGATATCCGTATAGTCTGAAAGCTTCATCCCGGACGTCCACCCGATATCGTAGAGCAGGGTCGTCCCGCCCTCATGCAGCCGCCGGGCGACCTCCGGCCTGCCCTGCGGAGCAAAGGCAATGGCTGCGCCCTGCAAAAAGGCATAGCAGGCCTCGTCCGTCAAATCCGATTGCGTGATCTCATCCCCAAAGGATAGAAAGGAGCGGTCGCCGCCATAGGAAAAAACCGTGGAGGCCACCACTGGCCGGCCCACGCCGCGATAGAGGTTTTCATACTGCTTCAGGCCGTATTCCTCCAGCAGGCCGGCGGCCAATCGGCTGATGCGATCCTCCCCCAGGAAGGTGCCCAACCGGGCCGGGAGCCCCATGCGGGTGAGCGTGACAGGGATCGCCGCCGCCCCGCCCCCGAGCTGGATATCCAGACTGCGGGCATAGACCTCCTCCCCCGGCTCTGGCAGCGCGTCAAAGCCGGAATAAATCAGATCGACATAAAGCGGCGCAATTGCGCGCACCTCTCCCTTCATGACAGCTCACCGATATAGCCCCTGTAGCGCTCCTGATAGGTATCGACAAGGCTTTTCGCAATAGGATAGGAGTTGATAAGCGGATGAATCGTCAGCGCCTTGACCGCCTTTTCATAATTCTTTTCCAAAATCGCTTCCACCGTGAGGTTTTCATACAGCTTGATCGTCCGGATAAGGTTTAGCTGCATCGGCGGAATCTCCGGCACAGGCAGCGGATGCGCGCCATCTTTGTCAATCACGCAGGTAAGCTCCATCACGTCATGATCCGCTAAATCAGGGCACGCGCCGTTATTCGGCACGGAAAGAACCATCTGAATTTTTTCTCCTGTCGCCTGCGCCTTGATAAAATCGAGCGCAACGCCTGCATATCCGCCGCCATCCGGCTGGTGGATAAATTCCTCCACAGTGGGCACGTCAATATTTTTGGGCGCGCCGCCCGTTTCGATCGTGAAATAACTATTTTCCCGCATGGCGTAGTGCAGCATAAAACAGTGGAACGCCGCCTCCAGATCCTGCTCCATATCGATTTCCGCCATTGCGCGGTGCATTTTCTGATTGATCTCCAAAATCGTCTCTCCCCGTGTTTTGGATGAGGCGAGGATGGATTTAACCGCCCGGTCGCTATAATAATAAAAATAGAGGTACTCATTCGGCAGCAAATTGCCGGAGAGCCGGATGAGCTCCGGGTCAAAATGCTTCATCTCCGTATCCCGGTAAAGCCCCGGAGCGGATAGAAGCCGCGCCGTCACATCCTGCCCATCCACCTGAAAGGAATCGAACCAGGAAAGATGGTTTAAGCCCCAGCAGCGCATTGTCAGCCGCTCCCGCTCCACGCCCAAAAGCGCGGCCAGCTGCTTATGAAAGCCGCTGGGAGCATCGCATACGCCATAGACCATATCGAAGCCCAGCGTGCGCAGCGCCTGCGTGACCAGCCCGCTCGGGTTTGTAAAATTAAAGATCAGCACCCCCGGCTTGGCCAGCCGCTTTGCCAGCTCACAATAGCCTCTGAGGATCGGGATGCTGCGCAGCGCCATGGCAAAGCCGCCGGCGCCCGTCGTCTCCTGG
>USBP01000151.1 GCA_900552985.1 uncultured Oscillospiraceae bacterium | reverse complement strand
AGTAGCTCAATAGGATAGAGCGCACCCCTCCTAAGGGTGAGGCTGGGGGTTCGATTCCCTTCTGGCGTGCCAGCTCGTCGTAAGCGACATATCGCTTGCGACGAGCTTTTTTGTTGAGGCGGCGGTGATATGTCAGGCCGTTTTGCTCCATGTCGACCGGTTCAGCTCCATATTGGCTCTCATTTTTTGAAGAACACAGCAATTCTCACAGTTGGATTGCCGTGTTCTTTGTTGCCGCTATTCTGTAAAGTGTTTTTACTTGACGGCTTACCGATATATGTAAATCTGTATGCTTTACATGTGAGCGCGCCTATTTTTCACTTCCCATAAAGCCGCCTTCAACTGTTGCAGCTGCCTATGCAAAAAGCTATAATAAAGAGGATGCGAAAGGCAGATAAAATCCGCAATCAGGAGATGGGGAGCAACGATGGAACGGCTGATTTTTCATGTGGATGTGAACAGCGCCTATCTCTCCTGGGAAGCGGCCCGGCGCACAGCAGAGGGCGGGGAAGATCTTCGCCTGATCCCTTCTGCTATTGGCGGTGACCCGGAGAGCCGCACCGGTGTGATTTTGGCAAAATCCATCCCGGCAAAAAAATATTCCGTCCGTACAGGGGAGCCCGTGGCAATGGCCCTGCGGAAATGCCCGCAGTTGGTGCTTGCCAAGCCGGATTTTCGTCTATACGAGAAAAATTCCCGAGCCTTTCTGGAAATCTGCCGCCGCTATGCGCCGGTTGTGGAGAAATTCAGCATTGACGAGTGTTTTCTGGATATGAGCGGCACACAGGCCCTCTACCCGGATCCGGTGCAGATTGCTCACACCATGAAGGATGAAATTCGCGAGGAGCTGGGATTTACCGTCAATGTGGGGATCAGTAGGAATAAGCTTTTGGCGAAAATGGCCAGCGATTTTGAGAAGCCAGACAAGGTGCACACCCTTTTCCCGGAGGAAATCCCGGTAAAATTGTGGCCGCTGCCGGTGCGGGAGCTGTTTTCAGTGGGCGGCGCCACGGCCGAAAAGCTGGAGCGTGCAGGGATTCGCACCATTGGTGAGCTTGCCGGGGCTGCGCTCCCCCAGCTTCAATCGCTGCTGGGCAAAAAAATGGGGCAGCAGCTGCACGACTATGCCAATGGGATGGATTCCTCGCCGGTTTTGAAGGAGCCGGAAGAAGCCAAAGCCTACAGCATCTCCACCACGCTGGCGGAGGATGTCACCACCCTGCGGGATGCCAACCAAATCCTTTTGGAGCTGGCGGATCGCGTAACGGCCCGGATGCGGGCGGACCATGCCCGAGCCGCGTGTATTTCCGTTTCCATCCGAAGCCGTGATTTTAAAAACCGCTCCCATCAGCGCAGCTTGGACGAGGCGACCGACGTCACCAACGAGGTGTACGAGGTATCTAAATCGCTGCTCACAGAGCTCTGGAGAGGCCGCTTCCCTCTGCGGCTGATTGGCATTTCTCTGACACAGCTCACCCGCGAGGACGAGGTGCAGTTGACTCTGTTCCGCAATGCGCAAAAGGAGCGGGCGCGGAAGCTCGACCAAGCGCTGGACAACATCCGAGGCCGGTATGGCGTGGATAAGATGAAGCGGGGCTCCACTTTCCAAATGCCCCTTGAAGTGGGCAAAAAATACCGGGCACAGCTGGAGGAAAACGAGGAGGCAGATAACTTTTAAAAATGATATGAATACCCATGCGGTTCCCTGAGCCTGCGCACGGTTTCCTCTATATATGAGCCCAAACAAAGCTAACAAACGCCGGCGAGGCTTTCACAGCTTCGCCGGCGTTTCTTCCATTCGATTGTCGGGGGCTGCTCAATCAGCCTGCACCTCTTGCCACAGCCGCTGCAAAAGCTGCATATCCGCTTTGAATTGTCGGGAGGAATCTCTTTTGACAAATTCCAGCAACAGGTCGCCCTGGAAACCGCCCGCCTTCAACTCCTGCAAAAACAGGCGCATCGCCTGCTCCCCCTTGCGCAGCGGATAACGCCGCGAGCCACTCGGGTTCCAATAAAACAGGTGCGCCACCTCCGTGTATGGGAGCACTGTGCGCAGGTTTTCCAGATCGTGCCCGCCATACATCGGCTGCCAATAGGTCCTCACATTTCTCCGCCCGCACTGCTCTAAAAAGTGAAGGCAGGTTTCTCCGGTGTCATTATAGGTATTCTTATGAAATTCCGAAGCAATGATAACGCCGTATTCCAAAGCGATCGATGAAAGCCGCTGCGCCTCCTCCGCCAGGCCGGCAAGCTCCGCCGCGGAGGTTTTTGCGCTGCCCCGCTCGCCAAGCCAAACGCGGATTACCTCTGCGCCCAGCGCCTTCGTGATCTCGCAAAGCCGGCGGAAGCGCTCCGTCTCCCCGCTGCCGACACGGTAATAGCTGCCAAAGGAGCGCACCTTGAGCCCCGCCTGTGCGCACTGCTCCCGCACCTCCATGGCAGTCTCCACATTTGTCACATGGATATCCCCGCCCCACTCAATACACTGCGCCCCGCTCTCCTGTGCCATCCGAATGATTTCTCCGCAGGAGAGCTTCCGAAAGGTAACGCTTGTCAAGCCGATCATTCTGCCGCCCCTCCTACGCCATGGTCGCCAAGGATTCCAGCGTGACGCCGTAGCGCGTCTCCTCCCCGGAGGACCAACGTTCAAATTCCTCGAGCATATATTCCGCCATACGCCAGACCTCCTGGCTCATGCTACCCGCCACATGAGGCGTGAGGAAGGCGTTTTTCCGCCGCAGCAGCGGATGAAAGGGCGGGTAAGTTTCCGTGCTCAGCACATCCAGCAAAGCCGTCCGGCCCGGCTCTTCCCGCAGGGCGCGGGTGAGATCCTTCTCCACCACCTGCCTGCCGCGCCCGGTATTGATAAAGGTCGCATACGGCTTCATCTGCGAAAAAAGGGCATAGTCAAAAATCCCGGCCAGCTCGTCCTTGTTTGCCAGGTGATTGGTAATCACATCGCACGAGCGGAAGATAACCGGGAGCTCCGCCAGGGTAACATGCAGTTGCCGCGCTCGCTCCTCGCTGAGGAACGGGTCATACGCCAGCACCTCGCAATCAAGGGTTTTGAGCCGCTCGCATACCAGTGAACCAATGCTGCCCACCCCGATCACGCCGATCCTGGCCCGGTAATTGCCCGGATGCTTTTCCACAATCCGCCGGGCCCCAAGCTGGTTGTGTTTACATTTGCGGGCTGATTGAAAATACCCCTTGTTTGCCAGCACAATCTGAGCAAAGGCGAACTCCGCCACAGGGACGGCATTGGCTTTCCACGCGCTGAACACCTCCACCCCGCACTCCAGAAACGGCCGCGCAAAATACTGCACGGTGCCCGCTGCGTAAAAAACTGCCCGCAGCCTGGGAAAAAAGCTTTTGATCTGTTCGGCGGACAGCTGCGCCATCCCCCAGGTAGAAAAAAGCGCCTCACATTTCTCTGTAAAGGCTCTATGCTTTTCAAGATTGGAAGCAGTGAGCACCGGCTCATACAGCTCACCGCACGCTGCGAGCCGTTCCCGCAGCTGCCGGGGGTAAACCCGCTCTAAATTCCAACGCTCCTCCGATATCAAGGCAAGCTTCATGCCTGATTTCTCCTTTTTTACTGCGCTGATCCGTAGCCTTCCAAAACCACGGTAAAGCGATTATTCGGTGAACTCTGCATTTCAGAGCGCTTCATTCCAATCGCCGTATTGCCCTGACCGGTCTCTCCCTCTGCCAGCAGGCCGATCCCCGCAGTGGTCGATTTTACCTCCCGACCATTTTCATCCAGCCATTTGATGCGAACGACGCAGCTCTTCTCTCCGCCAAGTCCATCCGCGAGGCGTTTGGCACGGCATGCAAAATTGAAAGAGCAGCCGGCTCCCGTCATTTTAACGGAGGAAATTTCTGCGCTTAAAATCTGAACCTGCGCGCCATAGCAAGAAATCTCCAACGGGAATGTTTGAGAAAAGGTGAACGACGCCGTTTTTTGCGCATTCTGCGCCGCAGTGGAACGCTCCGCGCGTGGCGTTGTCGTTTTTTCGACAGCCTTTGTGGTCTGCGCAGGCTTCCCAGTTGTAGACGTACGCTTCGTCGTGCTGCCGCTTTCCGTTTCAGAGGCTTTCTCCTGCGCGTCCGCAGTGGAAATTGCCGTATCGCTAAGAGTGGCCTTCGGCTGCTCCTGCTGCGCCGGCGAAGCGGACGGCGCTGAACTTCCTTCCCCAGAGGGAAGCTCTTTGTCGCCGGAGCAGGCAGCTAAAGAAACAGCCAGTGTACCGGCCAGCAATACGGCAAAAATTTTCTGTTTCATTTTACATCTGTCCTTTCACACCTCAAAATGATCGCACGGATTGGCAACTGCCACAGATCGCATAGACAGTCGCCCGGCAAGTGCTCATCATCGTTTGCCCAGGCCGTTGGGGGCCCGCCGTTTTCATATTACTACACCCCATTTACATTGTCAATCATTTCGAATAACGGCAAATTCATTTCAGCCTCAAGCTGTGCACAGGTTTTGAGCGTGTATGGCAAAGGCCGATCAGGCCGCGCACCAAGCCGCCGCTCATCCAGAAAAGCTGGATTCCCAACCATTTTCCGATCGAACTTTGAAGGGTTGAGGCAAGCGGCAGAAGCGCCCGCCGTCTCCCTCTCTCTGAGCGAGGCGCCAACCCGTTTCTGGTGTTTGTGCAGCCATACAGTGCCTGCCGGTGCTCCTGATCTTCGTAAAAAAGCGCTTCGAA
>USBP01000150.1 GCA_900552985.1 uncultured Oscillospiraceae bacterium | reverse complement strand
TAAACCTGTGCGGAGCGCTTTTTCTATTCAGCCTTTAAAAATGCCAATCCGTCAGGCTGGCATATACATCGCCGGTATGGCAGGTAAAATCGCCCTGCACATCCCTGCTGCGGGCTGCCACCCCTTTTCGGAAGCAGACGGGCAAAAAGGGCGGCGTTTGCGCGAACGTATTCAAAAAATCCTGAAGGGAAACCGTCCCGGCCAGCATTTGCTGATAGGCCGCGGCAACCGGATCTTCCCGGCTGATGCCGGCGCGCACAGCTCCTTCCTCGTCAAAAAACGCAGAGAGACTCATATTATGGGGCAGCTTTACCTCACCCAGATACAGGTCAAAGTTTCCGCCTTGCACTGCTGCGGCATAGGCCTCCCACGAAAGTTGGGAAACCGTCACCTTAATCCCGGCGGCGGCGAGCTGCGTGGCGATCAGATTGGCAGCGGAAAGGCGGAAGGGATTATTGCTGTTGACAATCAGTGTAAAGCTAAGCTCCTTGCCATCCTTGGCGTATGTGCCAGATGCCTCTGCCCTGTGGAAGCCGGCCTCCTCCAGAACACGGGCGGCCTCCTCCTTATTCTGGGCACAGCCTGTTACCTCCAGGCCTTTTAAGGCATTCCAATCCGGCCGGAAGGGCACAGCACTGGCCTGCGCATGCCCCTGATAAGCAGAAGAGGCGATCTCCTCCCGGGCAAGAGCAAGGCTAATCGCTTTACGCACCTGTATATTTTGCAACAGTTCATTTTCCGATTGAAGGCCCAAAAAAACCAGATTATTCATCAAAAATTCCGTTGTATTTGCATTGATGCGCTGGTAAACGCCGCTGCTGAGATCATTGAAAATAAAATTGACGTTGCCAATCTCCAGGCTATGGATCACGGAATCGCTATCCGGCACATCTACCAGAGAGATCAAGGAGAACTGTGCCGCGTTGCCATTGAGCCATAGCTTATTGGCCTTGAGGGTAACCGAGCTGTCGCCCCGGGCCGCCGTGTAGCGCCCGCTCCCTATAGGGATCGCCGTATCAGAGGAATCAGTCCCGCTCTTGATAATGGCAAAATTCAGGCAGTTCAGCGCATAGGGATCTGCCTGCTTCAAGGTGAAAACAATGTCCCCATTTTGCACTCTGGCGCTGCTGAAATTAGCAAGCTGAGCACGATACTGCGGAGAGGCCACCGCTTTTTCAAAAGAATAGACTACGTCCGAGCCGGAGATGGAGGAGCCGTCTGAAAACACAAGGCCGCTGCGCAGCGATACGCGCACCTGTGTGCCGCTAACTGTTCCTGAAGCGGCTAAAAACGGCTGCGGTGAAAGCGTGCTATCCACGGTATAGAGGGAATCGTAAAGCACAGTGGAAAGCAGCTGATTTGGCAGGCTTTTTGCCGTAAATGGATTGAGCGAATCCCCCTTGACATAAGGCAGAGCCAGCGTCCGATTCTTCGTAGGCGCAGCTTCGCCGCTGGGGGCAGATACCTCTCCTCCAGCAGCGGAGGAAACTTCCTCCTGCGCAGGATCCCCCCCACAGGAGGCCAGCAGCACAAGGCAAAACACAAGGCATAGGAGCAACGCTGTCAACCGGGCGCCGCCTGAGCGTTTCATTCGGTTCACCATTCCTTTCTGGTATTGCGTACAATCGTAACAGAGCGGGCGCGCACATTCTCACATTATTGAATGGATATGCGCCTCACCTGCGTCGTTTTCCCTGTTCGGTCGTCTACTTCAAAAATACAGCCGCACATCATGCATGGCCCTTCTCCATTTTCAAAACGGACGGGCATTCCCCTTCGCATTTTCTCAATGGCAAGCGGCGGACGAACGCCTAGCACCGACTGTATTTCGCCGGTCATGCCCAGATCTGTGATATATCCGGTCCCCTGCGGCAAAATCTGCTCATCGGCAGTCTGCACATGGGTATGCGTGCCAAAGAGAGCGGAAATACGTCCGTCCAGATAAAAGCCGAGCGCCCGTTTTTCCGCAGTAGCTTCCGCGTGAAAGTCTACGATTTTGATCCGGCAATCGCGGATTTCCTCCAGTTGCAGCAAACGGTCCACACAGTCAAAGGGATTTTCCAGCGGCTCCATAAATACGACACCCAAAAGATTCATTACCGCAACCCGTACACGCCCCTTATCGATGATCTGATACCCGCGTCCAGGACAATCCGGATGATAATTGGCGGGCCGGGTGAGAAACTCCGTTGCGTCAAGATAATCATATGCTTCGCGGCGGCGGTAGACATGGTTGCCCGTAGTAATCACATCCGCGCCGCTGGTAAACAGCTCCTGGGCGGAGGTAGGGGTAATGCCGTTGCCGGGCGCAGAATTTTCCCCGTTCACAATACAGACGTCAATCCCGTTTATTTTTTTCAAAGCCGGAAGATGCGCCCGCAGGAAAGCGCAGCCCCCTGCTCCGACAACGTCGCCAATGGCAAGAATATTCATACAATCACGCCTTTCCATCGCAAAGCGATCAGCGTTCAGCACGCACACCAAATAACAAAAAGAGGGCATACATCTCCTGCATACCCTCCTCTTTTGTACAGAACAGTTTATTTTGCGTAATCCACCGCACGGTTTTCACGGATTATGTTGACCTTGATCTGGCCGGGATATTCCAACTCGCTCTCAATCTTTTTGACGATATCGCGTGCGATCAGCGTCATTTTATCATCAGTGATGACTTCTGGCTTCACCATAATGCGCACCTCACGGCCCGCCTGAATGGCAAAGGAACGATCCACACCCTCAAAGGAATTCGCAATCTCCTCAAGCTTCTCGAGGCGTTTAATGTAATTCTGCACGTTTTCACGCCGGGCGCCCGGGCGCGCGGCAGAGATAGCGTCCGCCTCCGGTACCAGGCAGGCGACGATTGTTTTCGGCTCCACATCCCCGTGGTGCGCCTGAATGGCATGCAGAACCGCTTCATTTTCACGGAACCGCTTGGCATATTCCACACCCAGCTCCACATGCGAGCCATCGAACTCATGGTCAAGCGCCTTGCCGATATCATGCAGCAAACCTGCGCGCTTTGCGGTTTTCACATCCGCGCCGATCTCCGACGCCATCAGCCCCGCGATGTAGGAAACCTCCAGAGAATGGTTGAGCACATTCTGGCCGTAGCTTGTACGGTATTTCAGCCGGCCCAGCAGCTTGACCAGCTCCGGATGGATTCCGTTCACACCTGCGTCAACCACGGCGCGTTCACCGGCCTGCTTGATGGTGGATTCCACCTCACGGCGAGCCTTTTCAACGGTCTCCTCAATGCGGGCGGGATGGATGCGCCCGTCTGCAATCAGCTTCTCCAGCGACACGCGGGCAATCTCCCTGCGCACCGGATCAAAACTGGACAGAGTGATGGCCTCCGGCGTATCGTCGATAATCAAATCCACACCGGTGATCGTTTCAAGCGCACGGATGTTGCGGCCTTCGCGGCCAATAATCCGGCCTTTCATCTCGTCATTCGGCAGGGAAACGACAGAAACAGTCGCCTCCGCCGCGTGATCGGCAGCACAACGCTGAATTGCAGTCGCGACAATCTCCCGTGCGAGCGTATCCGCTTCATCTCGGGTTTTCTGCTCGAATTCCATAATTTTGACGGCTTTTTCGTGGCTCAAATCATCCTCCAGGTTTTTCAGCAGGTATTCCTTCGCCTGCTCCTGGGTGAATCCGGAAATCCGCTCAAGCATTTCAAACTGGCTTCTTTTGATGCTCTCTACTTCATCCAGACGCGTTTGAGCATCCTTGAGCTTTTTATTAAGCGTTTCATCCTTTTTTTCAAGGTTTTCAATTTTCCGGTCCAGCGTTTCCTCTTTCTGGACAATGCGGCGCTCCTGACGCTGAACCTCCGATCGGCGGTCGCGCAGCTCGCGCTCCAGATCATTGCGCTGTTTATGAATCTCATCCTTGGCCTCGAGGATCGCTTCCTTCTTTTTGGTCTCCGCCTCGGCAAGGGCGCTGTTGACGATTCGGGTCGCCTCCTGCGTCGCAGAGCCAATCTCCGCCTCCGCTACACGCTTGCGGTGCAGCTGGCCGAGGAAAAAGCCGGCGATGCCGAACACCACAGCCCCTGCGGCCACGGCGATAATAATCTTTAAAATCTCAGGCATGAAATAAAGTAGCACCTCCCTCATTACATGGTTTTCATTTGTCGTTCATCATCAAAAGAATAGCAGTTGATCGCCTGCTTGCAGCGAAGCACGCGGGGAGAGTAGGCGCGCCCCCATTGAGCGGCGTGCACCCTCTCGCAATGGATGGCCGTCTATATGTCGGAAATGCGCAAAACGATGTATGGGTTCGCATACTGATACACCATCTTTAGTATTTTACCCCGAACCGATGAAACTGTCAAGAAAATTGTATTCCGGAATGAAGGTTTATCTTCTAGGCTAACTCGCAATATCAAATAGGACACTGTGAAAAAGACCGCGAGAGCATAAGCAAAAATTTTGCGTAGAAAAAGGTTGATCCAGGTTTCCACTTTGGGGATAAGCTCCTCAGGGACATCGTCCAGGGATCGGCCTTTTGAGAAAAGCGTCGGAGTATATCGTTCTTCTATATTCGTGCCGTAAAGGCGCTTGTTTTTTCTGTCAATTTTACACTTCTCTCCCCTCCGGACGAGTAAGGGCAAATTGATATCCCACCCAATCATGTTCTATATGTTATCATTTTTTCTCCTTATTTGATAGCAAAAATACAAAACGGAGCAAACCACTGCGGCTGTTAATTGTCTAAAAAACACCGCCCTATCAGTC
>USBP01000149.1 GCA_900552985.1 uncultured Oscillospiraceae bacterium | reverse complement strand
GGCCAGACGCCGGCGCAGGTGATCGTCCGTTTCCGTATCTGCGCCGCCGTCAAAGGCAGAAGGGTTTGTCACCTGCGTGACGCCCTGCGGCGGATTGACCGGAATCGTAATTTTGCCTGCCGCCACATTGGAATCCGCACCCGTTTCCAGCGCGCGTGCGGGCACGAGGACCCGTGTTTCGCCCTCCGGCAGAATGGACGGCTCCAATGTGACAAATTGCTTACCCTGTGTGCCGGGCGCGGCGCAAATAATGCCAGAGGGAAGCTGGGCTTCCGGCAGTGTTTCCGCCTCCGGCCGGGAAAAGAGGAGCATCCCCTCGGCGAAGGAGGCTTCCTTTCGCGCAAGCCCCCACATTGCGGCAAGCTGGTCAAGCTGCGTGCCGGTTGCAGTGGAGGGAAAGAACTGACGCTGTATCCAGCTGATGCGGCTATGCAGCGCAAAAAGTTGGCCTGCCAGCACCCGTAGCCGGATGCCCGCATCGGAGGCGTCGTCCGGCCGGTTTCCGCTGTGCGTCTCATAAGCGGCGAACATCTCATCCAGCAGCCCCTGATAGGTGTAATCGTCAGTCGCCGGCATCAATGCGCACCTCCCTTTGCCAGCCTTTTCCGGCCAGCTGAATGAGAAAGCCTGAGCAGCGCCCGCCTTCCCTGCAGAGCCGTTTTGCCGCGCACACCCGGATGTGCGGCATGGTCATCAGAGCCTCCTGTGCGAGCTCCATGGCGCGTTGGTCTTTTCCCGGAGGACCTGCTTGCTGCGCGAGCGCGCAAAGGCCGCTGCCAAAGGTGGGCTGATGCAAAAACGAACCCTTGGGCGTTTGTAGACGAATCCGGCAGCGCTGAAGCTCTTCCTGCCATCCGGTGATCGCGATCGGAATACCGCAGGCATCCAGCGCCCAGTCGCCGTTTTCCAGCAGCGTATCCATGTGAAATCCCTCCTTGTCATTTGGCAGGCGGCGGGCTGCCGGTGTGAATGATTGTGCCGCAGAGCTCGATGGTTCCATCGTTTTTCAGTGTGATGCTCGCCCCTCCTACGGAAAACAGCCGGAGCTCTCCAGGCTGGAGCCCGTGCGCCTGCGTAACCCGTACCCCTGCGCACACCGCCTCTCCCGCGCAGGGGAGGAGGAGCACCTGCTCCCCCGGGCTTGGGACCGAAATCACCCCCGCAGGCGCATAGAGCGGGATATCCCGCCGTTGCGCGGAACCTGTGGCGGAAAGCGACGTTTGCTGAAAGGAATCTACTCTGCTGTTTACCGCAGCAGTGGGGCGCACAGGCTGTGAGAGCCTTTGTGTAATCCACATAACATGGCCTCCTTGTCAAAAATGATCTCTGGGGCGCAGTGTCACCGTGCAGCCGGCGCTGCTTCGGGAAAGATGGCGGCCTATGGCCCAGATGCACCAGTCCTCCCGGATCGGTGCACAGGCTTCATCTGGCGCATGCACAGCGTCCCCAAGCCTGCCGGGGAAGGAAAACGGCGTTTCTACAATCAGTTCCTCACTGCCGGCAAGGGATCGCCGTAGCACCCACTCCGCCTCCTGCCTTCCGCGCCAAGCAGGTGTCTGTGCCAGGTCGAGCAGCCTCCTGGCCGGGAGAGGCCCCTCTTGCCGCATGGTGTAAAGGTAGCCGTTCTCCCGGTCCGGCCGGTAGCGCAGCTCGGTGACAGTGCCGTAGGGCCTGCTGATCCGCCGCGCAGAGGCGTAGCGTATCCCGCCCGGCTCCCGGTTGGAAAGCAGGAGTGCATCTCCGCGCCCGGGCGGCGATGCGTCCAATATGCCGTCTTCAGTAATGCGTGGCCGCCATCCGCACACCATGCTGCAAAAATCAGAGAGCACCTCCCACTCGCTCTGCCCTTTTGCAACGGTATACACGCCGGGGCAGCAGCCCTCTCCCAGCGCGCCGGTCAACCCATAGGGAGCTGCGTGCAGCAAAAATACGGCCTGTAAATCTGGCCGGTTATAGCTGGCAGGCGCAGCTTCGTTATCCAACAAAGCGCCGCCCAGGGAGCGTGCGCTGAGCAGCAACCGCCCACCGCTCTGATCTAGGGTGAAGGCCTGCTCGTCCAGCCTGCCAGTAAAAAGCGGCGTAGAGAACGCGCCACATGCGATTTCGATTGTATCAAGCCTGGGCGGAGGCAGCTCCATGGCAAAGGTAAGCGTTGCCTGGCACGCCGGGGAAGCGCAGTGCGCTTGCAGCTCCAGGCTTTCCGGCATGGGAAGGGGCGCAGGTTTTCCGCTGCTGGCGATGGCCGCAGTGCAGCTGATCATAGAAGGTTCACCTCCATGCCGGCGGTGACGCTCCAGGGCTCGGGGATCTGCGGGTTAAGCGCAAGCAGCCGTTCAATCGGGAGGGAAAAGCGCGCCGCGAGATGCCAAAGCGTTTCCCCCTCCTGCAGCAAGGCGGTGGGAGGAGGGCAGGGCTGGCTGCTTTCTTTCGCCGGGCTTTCCTGAAAGATAAATGTATACTCTATCAGCCGGATGCTGCCGCGCAGCAGGTCAAGCTGTGTCAGCACAGCGCGTATGGGGCCGTACTCGGGTATGGTCAGTACCTGGGCGCCGCCGGCGAGAAGCGCACGCAGCCCGGCGAATTGCTCTGCAGCCGTCTCCCCGGCAAAAAAGCCGCGTCCGCTGACCGTGCGCAGTAGCGACCTGTGTCCTGCAGCGCAGGGAAGGGGAAAACTGTTTCCTGGGTGCGCCGTCCATCCTCCACACGGAGCTCGGTGGGGTTTAATGACCAGGGGAAAGCGCCGAAACGCATAGCAGTCATGTGCAAGCCCCCTTTCTAAGCCTACATAGGCGCCGGGTAGAGGCGGGCATCCCGCTCCAGCGCCTGCGATAGCTCCTGCAGCAGCGACTTACCGTTATCCGCCTGCGCGGAAAGGGGGGAAGCCTGTTGCAAGGATGAAAGATCAGTGGGTATCGTCATAGTTTTATTCCTCCTTTGGGAGCCGCCGTCTGGATAACGCGAGCAAAACGGCGTTTTCCACTGCGTATGTGTCGGGAGAGAGCCGCTCGGTAATCGACAGCCACTCGCAGCCCTCGTATAGGATCCGGCTTTCCGGTTTTACGATGACGAGCGAAAAACCGCTGAGGGAAAACAGATCAATCTCCTCCGCCTCTGGCGCAAGGCGGGTGAGCGTGAGCGTATACTGCATCGGACCGAGTCCCGCCGCGCGGCCCTCGCTTTCACCGAAAGGAGCGAGAGGCAACCCTTCCCGCCGAGCGGCAGCCTCACAGCTTTTCACAGCGGCCATCCGCCGGCCATTTGCCTCCAAAAAAATATCCAGTCCGGTTGTGCGCTCAAAGCATTGCAGCTGTTTCATGCAGTTTCCCCGCTTTCTTTTTGATTGCCTGCCGGCAGACGAAGCTCCAGCCAGGCCTCCAGCTGTAGAGAGCCGGTTTCCCTGCTCGTACTGACCGGGCCGCACCCGGCAGCCAGGATGGGAAACGCCTGCTCCAGACAGAGTGCTTCCCAAATCTGTTCAAAGGCTTTACGGCAGGCGGAACCGCCCATATGGTGCGGTGCGTGGATCATCAGACGGATACGGATGACCCAATCCTCCCCATATCGGGCGAGCCCCTCTGCCTGCCCGATCAGCCGCCCGAGCGCGCCTGGCGAGCAGGATGCCTGCGCCAGCCCCACCGCTACCGTGACGCGGCGCAGCGGAGAGGGCTTTTGTACGGGGGGATACTCCTCGCAGAAATTTATTTCTGAAAGCGACGGGTGCCCGGCGAGAAACAGGCGGAGCTCCTCCAACGCGTCGCAAAGGGCGCTCATGGCTCCACCTCCTGTGTCATGCTGCGCAAAATTGCCCAGATGTAGAGCGGCTCTTCCCCGATAAACACCTGCTCCGCCCGGTCAATCTGATAGCGCTCGCCCCCGGCGGCGTGCAGGCTGGCATCCGCCTCCAACCGCGTCAGATCGTGTGCTGCGGGGCCGATATACAGGTAGTAGCCCGGGCCGTAGAGGCCAATTTCTGTATGGCTGCCCTCCAGATACATTTTGTTTTTATACCGAAGCGGTTGGATAAACGCACGGTACAGTGGGGAATGCCAGCCATCCGGCGTGGAAAGGCTGACGCTGCGCCCATAGCGTTCCATCATCCATGTGATCATTTCGTGCATAATGCGTTCCTCCCTTATGGCCCGCCGATTTGCCAAAAGGCGAAGCCGTCATCCCGCAGCAGGGGGGCGGCCTGAGTGAGTGCTTCCTCCAGCAGCGTCTGGCAGAGACGGCTTTGCGTATCCGCAAAATTGACGGGTGTGACGCTGACGTCCCCTGCCCGGAAAGCGGGGAGCGTTTCTCCGGCGCAGCGGCTCTTGGTCAGCCAACTCCCCGCCAACGCGGCGGCAGCAAAGGTAAGGCGTGGATCGGCCGGGCAGGCGCCAACAGCCAGCCGGGCGGAGAGCGCCAGAGCTGCCTGCTCGCAGAGTAGCTGTGCGAGCGGTTCCGTCTGCGGCGTGAGGACCGTCAGGAGCCGCAGCTTTTCCAAAACAGCGGAGGCGCTGATCCGGTTCCCTGCCGCCGTCATTCTGCCTCACCTACCTCCAGCACCTTGGAGGCGCCGGGAAAAATTTTGGCGAAGCCGGTGATTGTCGTGATGGCTGCGCGCTCCAGCTGACGGTCGATTAATTTGTCGTAATCCGTCATAACATCCTGCGCCTGCACCCTTTCCAGCGCGCAGCTGCGGTCCAGGGCGATCAGGCTGCCCTCCTCGCCGGCGGATGTTTTGAAAAGCTGACTGCCTGC
>USBP01000148.1 GCA_900552985.1 uncultured Oscillospiraceae bacterium | reverse complement strand
GCAGCGACTGCGCCCCATACAATGCCGCAAGGGCAGCCGTAAGCCCGTCGGATAGGCCCATAGCCAGCCCGGTAGCGAGGCAACAGCAGGCGGCGGCCGCACAGGCAAGCGGACGCGCAATCTTTTTTTGCCTTATTTGGAAAAGCGCATAGCTTATTACGGAAACCGCGACCACGCTTGCAAGATAGCGTAGCGGAGCTTCCCCTTCAAAGCCGGCGGATAAATACCCAAGGCATGCGCCCAGGGAGGCAGCCAATATGCTATCCTTTGGAGCACCTGCCACCAGAGAGATTCCCAGCGGAGCAAACTCACCGAAAACCGGCGCCTGGGCGAGTGCAAATCCGGCGGCCAGTGTAAACGATTGCCGAAGCAGAAACCGCGCGGCGGCGGGGATCCTCCAGGGAAACGTATGCGAAAAACGAAGCGCCTGACCTCTGCTTTTCATATTCTTTAACACCACGCTTTGCAAAGCTGGGCCTGTCCGGCAGGGAGACGGAATGGCTCTCCTGCCATTATAAAAGGCGCTTTGCAAAATATGTGTCGGAACACGATGCAGAAGAAAGGCGCTTTTGCAGCTTCCTTGGCTGTTTTCTTTTCATTTATGAGAAGGCGGGCGCTGGCGTATGCTTTTGCCCATGGGGATCAGACGGATATTGCCGTGGGCCCCGCAATGGGCGCCACGGTTTTTCTGTGCGGCGCAAACTCATTTGGAGCCTGGAGAAGAGGCTTTCCAATTCTCGGCGAAGATAAACAGGCGGTAGTTAAGCTCCTCCGCCTTTTTTCGCAGCCAGCGCGTTTTTGGCGTTTTGACAGAGGTGCCGTCGCTTTCAAAAACCTGAAGGCAGCTTAGATAGGGCTCCCGACGGCAGGCGGTAATGGTGAGCTTTAATCGCATTGTGGAAATGGGATGGAACAGCGCAATTTTTTGAAAGCCGATTACCGTGCCGGAATATACCTGTTTCCAGCGCCCTCCCACCATCGCCTCGATCTCAAAGGCCTCTACACGCTGGGAGTAACGCGTATCCTCCCGGAGCAGCATTTTATCGACCAGAGCCTCCTGCCGGAAATCGAGCAGGAAGGTGTAGCGCTCCGCCTCCTTTGCGGGGGAATAGCAGCCGCCGTCGGGCCGCAAGCAATTTTTGAGGGGGAAGCCCTCCTTCGGCGCCGGCGCAGTGATGCGCTCAAACAATACCTGCCGGGCAAAGGCAGAGGAGATTCGCCTGCCAAGCTCCGCCAATCTGGCAGCATCCTTTTCATGGACCAAGCCGCGCTGATCCGGTGGGACGTTTAACAGCAGCAGGGTGTTGCCGCCCACGGTGGAATAATAAAGGTGCAGAAGCTGGTCAATGGTGCGAACCCTGCCATCCTCCTTCTGATGATAAAACCACCCGGGCCGGATTGATACATCTGCCTCCGCAGGGTACCAGATCAGCTCATCGTGCCCCTCCAGCGCCTTGCGGCTGCCCAGATCGCTAAAGGCGATATCCGCGCCCTTTTTCCGGAAAGCGTCGGAATCCTCCTGCTGGGAGTTCTTTTCAATGGTTTGCAGGTCAAAGGAAAAGCGGGGCACCACATTCCATTCCGAGCGCCGGGTAATACCGCTCTCATTCCCCAGCCAACGTACATCCGGCCCACAGTTGGAGATGACGCAATCCGGCTGCAGGCGGCGGATCGTTTCATAATAGCGGGCGAAGTCATAGGCCTGCTTTGGCTTTCCATCCAGATAGGTGCCGCAAGCGCCATCCAGCCAGACGGTGAAAATCTCGCCGTAATTCGTCAGGAGCTCCGTCAGCTGGCCAACATAGAAATCGTCATAGGCGGGCGTGCCATAGCGGGGATCGTGACGATCCCAGGGGGAGAGATACACGCCGAATTTTAAGCCGTATTTTGCGCAGGAGCGGGCGAGCTCCCCTACGATATCGCCCTTGCCCTCCCGGTAAGGGCTGGAGGCGATGGTGTAATCCGTCAGACGGCTCGGCCAAAGGCAAAAGCCATCGTGGTGCTTGGCTGTGAGAATAGCGCCTCGCATCCCGGCGTTGCGCAGCGCTCGCACCCATTGATCCGTGTCAAGCTGCGTGGGGCAAAACAGCGCGGGGCTCGCCTTGCCGTCGCTCCACTCTTTATCCAGAAAGGTATTCATGCCAAAGTGGAGAAACGCGTAAAACCTGAGCTCCTGTATTTTCAACTGGCGGGGGCTTGGTGTGATAGAAGTGTAGAAATCAAGCCGGTCCATCAAAAGGCTCCCTTCTCCTGCATCTTGGCCCGCCCGCAGGTTCCACACATGTGGAAGCTCTGCGGCCGGCGGCGTAATGTTGCCGGGCAAAGCGGCTGAAACAATTGTACCATGTTGAAAGGACGCCGGCAACCGGAGCGACCAATTTTTCAGTTTTTCTGCGTCATCCTCTCAATACAGAAAGGAGAAATCCGAAAGGGAGAGACGCTTCCGAGATGAGAGACAGAGAAAGCGGCCCGATGGATTTCGGGCCGCTTTGATGCATTTCCCTTACGATCGGGCCTTTCCCTGCCGCGCAAATCGCCGGGCAAAATTTGCACGGCTTTCGGAAACGGGAGCTTTGCGCATTTTATCAGACAAGGGAGAAACCCCTTTGGCGAAACCAGCGCGGAGCCTCCGAAAAGCGAAGGCACAGCGCTGCGTCAGCTGAGCGCGTTGCTGATATCCTCCTTGGCATCGTCAGCCGCATTGCTGAGGCCTTCGCCGATTTTGGTCAGATCATCCCGCGCCTCGCTGCCGGCCTCGCTCAAGGCTCCGCTTGCTCTGGTCATATCGTCCGCCAGGCGGCTGCTGGCGTTTTCCATCATATTGGTCGAGTTTTCAACGGGGGAGGAGGAGGGCTCTGTAATCTTGCCATCGTCCGCATCGCCGCAGCCTGCAAGCAGCACGCTGCAAACCAAAGTCAGGCCCAGAAGAATGGTGACAACCTTTTTCATGTGTAAAACTCCTTTTTAAAAGCTTTTCCGACGCCCGGATTCGTTCCAAAGCGGCGGTGCTGATGATAGAATGCCCAGGTTTTATGGGCTTTATACGCCGGCTTACGCCCCTAAAGAGATTCCGCAGCGCATGAGCACGCTGTGCGAAGCGTGTTGTATCCGTTCTGCTGAAACAGCTGGGGCCGGGTCCTTTCAAACGGGGCTTATCGGGTCAGAACGCCGCCGTCTGTCCGAAGCAGCTGGAGGATGTTTGCCTCGTTCCCGGTGCTCGCATCGATATAAACGAGCAGCTCGTCCTCCTGCTGCCCCTGGCATCGAAATTCGTAGCAATAAATTTCACCGCCCGCATCCGTGGGAATGAACGCCAGCCGTGAGGAGAGCACCGTAAGCCTTGAGCTCAGACGCTGCTGTGCCTGCCCCTTGGTGATCTGAGGCGTAGGGATCGTGCGCTCGTTGTGGTTCATCAGATAACCGCGCGCATCCACGGAAAGAATTTCGCCGTTATCCAACGCGACGCCTACTTTAATCAGGTCTGTATAACAAATCGCATCGCCCTCCATTTGGGCAAAGTTGACAACGCAGATACCATCGTTGATGGCATAATAGCTATCCTGCATATTGGAATAGCCCATCTCTTTCAGAAAAGCAGAGGCGCGGGAGATGGCGTCTTCAGCATCCAGCGTTGCCTCCCCGGCAAAGCGGGAATTGAGCATATAGCAGAGATAACCGCCGGCTTTTGTCACGCTGAGGCTCACTGTATCATAGAAAAAACCATAGGAGGGCATCGTCCCCTCCTCATCCGCATCGTCCTGCAGGCTGTTTGCCGCGACGCCGCAATACCGTGCCGCAACCTCTGCAGCTTCCTCGCGGGTTACGCTCTCCTTTCCATCCAGCATGGCGGGGCTCTTTTGATAAATATGGTCAGAAAACGGCCCATCGTAGATAAGCGTCGGGTAATCCGCAATGGATTGCTCCGCATCGGAAAAGCTATCGCTGAGGGAGAGCGTCTGCACATCTTCCCCGCCTTGGGAAAGCGTGTCCCGCGCCTGCTCCCACGTGAGCGTTCCATTGTCAAGGTGCATGGTGACAATGGCGAGCTGATTGCACAGGGAGCGTGAAATCTCCAGCAGCTTCTCAAGGGTTGCCCGTTCGCTTTCGGCAATGGTTCCGCCGCCGGCAACCTTGCGGTCCAGCGCCATTGCATATTCCCCCACCTGGGAGAGAAATTTATAGGTGTTATCCATCTGCAGGCTGGAGGTGGGCAGCTGGCTAAGGCTGCTCTTTGCGCCGGAGGCCTCGCGCCAAAGGGAGGAGGAGAGCTTTGAGAGCATGGGAGGGGTATTGCTGTAGATTACCTTGCTCAGATCGCTTTCAATTTGATCCATATATTCTCCGAGCTCCAGCACTGCGCGCTGCTGTGTTTCCTCATAAGCGGTTTTGTAACGGCGTGTCTGCACCGCTCCGATAGCAGCCGTTGCGGTCAGAACGACGAAAAGCGCGGCCAGATAGCTTGCCAGACGGATTCTGCCGCGGCGGGAATGGGTTTGATACATTGGGAACCATCCTTTCCAAGCAAAAAAGCCTGTGATTGACTCTATTTTTTGCATGGATGCGCAGAATATTCTTGTTGGCTGCCGCAGATCTCACTTGTGGAGAAAAGTGCAAAAGTTACAAAAATGAAATCATATTCTCAATTTATAAAGTGTACAAATAATCTACCTCGTGTTATAATAACCTCACGAAACAGTGACCAAATCAAAGATTTGGACTGTTTCGGAGAACATTGGCGTCGGCCTGCTGCGCGGCCTCGGCTAAAT